>JASHWA010000554.1 GCA_030044325.1 Bryobacteraceae bacterium | reverse complement strand
GCGGGCCTTGCGCTGTCACGCGACGCGCCATTGTATCTTTTGGCCATTTGTTCGAAACCCGCGCGAGCCTGGTTTTCGCGGTTCGCTAGAATCACAATAGATCCACCAATAGCGATGCACGGCATTTTACAGTGGCGTCCATGGACGGTCCTGCTGCTGGCGGCCGGCCTCGTCGCCGCCATCGCCATTACCGACGCGAACATCGTGTTCGAGGCGACGCTGGGGTTCCTGTACATGTTCCCGCTGGTGCTGCTCGGCACGATTTGCGACTGGTGGGCGCTGCTCATCGCCGCGGCGTTCTGCGCTTACCTTTCCGATCGCCTGGACCCGTTTCCGGTGGACATGCAAATACCGCGCGACGCGCTGATTTTCATCACTCTCGCCACCGCGGGCCTGCTTTCGCGCGCGGTGACCAGAGGCTACCGGCGCGAGATGGCGAGCGTGGCGCACGCGGAACGCGAGATGAGCGCGCGCCGCGCCGCCGAAGAGCAGCTCGAATTCCTGGTCGAAAGCAGTCCCGCCGCGGTGCTGACGACGTCGCCGGAAGGAAAAATTCTGCTGGCCAATCCGGCCGCGCACCGCCTGTTCGGCGCCGCCAGCGGCGCGCTGCCCGGCCGCGCCATCGGAACCTATGTGCCGGCGCTCGCCTCGATCGAAACCGGCCGCATTTTTCGCACGCAGATGCAGACGCGCGGGGAGCGCGAAAACGGCGAAGTGTTTCTCGCCGACGTCTTCTTCGCGACTTACAACACGCCCGCCGGCGCGCGCCTGGCCGCGCTGCTGGTGGACGCCTCGGATCACCTGCGCGAGCGCGAAGAGACCAGCTTGCAGCAGGTGCTCACCGGCTCGCGCATCATGGCCGCCGCGGTTTCCCACGAGGTCCGCAATGTCTGCGGCGCGATCGGCGTGGTGCACGAGAACCTGGCGCGGCAGGGCACGCTCGACGGCGACCAGGATTTTGAAGCGCTGGGGTCGCTCGTGGAGACGCTCGCCAAAATCGCCTCGCTCGATTTGAAGCAGAGCACCGAGGCCGAAGCGCTCGCGGGCGTCGATCTTAACGAGCTGCTGACCGACCTGCGCATCGTGCTCGAGTCGTGCTGCGAAGAGTCCGGAATCGAGCTTCAATGGGACGTCCCGGAAAATCTTCCGCCGGTCGAGGCCGACCGGCACAGCCTGATGCAGGTTCTGCTGAACCTCACCAAGAACAGCCAGCGTGCGCTCGAATCGATGCCCGCAAAAAAGATTTCGATCAAGGCCGAGGCGCACCAGGACGGCGTTTCGATTCGCGTGGCCGACAACGGGCCCGGTATCGCCGATCCGCAGCACCTGTTTCAGCCGCTGCAAAAAGGCGCGGATGCGACCGGGCTGGGATTGTATTTGTCGCGCGCGTTTGTGCGCTCTTTTCGGGGAGAATTGCGGCATGAGCGCGAAGCGCCGGGCTGCGCGTTCGTGATCGATCTCGCGCTCGCCGCCGATTTGGCCGAAGACGCGGCCGGGGATTTCCATGCATCGCATACGACTGTTGCTTCTTGACGATCACGTGCTGTTTCGCGAAGGCGTGAGCCGGCTGCTCGCCTTCGAGCACGATTTCGAAGTGGCGGCGCAGTGCGGCGCCGCGGAAGAAGCTCTGGAGATTCTCGCGCGCGAGCGCGTGGATGTCATTCTGCTCGATTACGACCTCGAAAGCGAAACCGGAACGCGCTTCATCTCGGCCGCGCACGCCGCCGGTTTTCGCGGAAGAATTCTGATGGTGACCGCCGGCATGAATGAGCTGCAATGCTCGCTCGCGTGGCGCCTGGGGATCGCCGGAATCGCGCTCAAACACAGCTCGCCCGCGCGATTGCTGGAGGCGATTCGAACGGTCGCCTCGGGCGCCGAGTGGAGCGATTACCAGCCGAGCCCGAAAGCCGAATCGGCCGCCAAGCAGCGCGACCTCACCGCTCGCGAACGCCAGGTGCTGCGCTGCGTGCTTGAAGGGCAGACCAACAAAGAGATCGCGCACAACGTGGGCGCCTCGTTGAGCTCGGTGAAGGCGAGCCTGCAGCAGCTTTTCGACAAAACCGGCGTGCGCACGCGCGGGCAACTGGTGCGCGTGGCGGTGGAGCGGAGCCTCGAAACCACAACCACGGAGACGCGCCGATGACCCTCGCCGAAGCACGGCCGAATTTCAGCTTTCTTGCGCTGCGTTTCGTGCTGATCGCGCATGGCTGCGCCTTGCTCGCGCAGCCGTCGCTTGCGGGCGAATTCCTCTCGGGAACCGACGGCGTGGTCAAATTCCACGAATGGACCGGATGGGCGATTCTCGCGCTGTGCGTTGTGCAGATCGCCTTGGCCGCATTCGCCATGCGATCCGGCGCGGTGTCGTGGTGGCTGATGATCGGCAGCGTTTTCGTGCTGCTGGGCGAGATGCTGCAAGTGGCCACCGGCTATCTCCGTTTCCTGCGCGTGCACGTTCCCCTGGGAGTGATCGTGTTCGGAGCGGTGCTGGTGCAGACCATCGCCGTTTTTCGCCGGGGATATCGAGAATGAAGTGGACCCGGCGCGAGCTTCTGCGTGCAGGCCTCGCGCTTCCCATCGCGGCCGCAAGCTGCATCCGTCCACGCCCCGAAGCGCGGCTGATTCCCAGCCTCGCGCCGCTTCCGCCCAGGTTCCAGGCCGCGCTGCCGATTCTGCGCGCCGCGCAGCCGGTGAGCGCCGAAAACGGAATGGACCGCTACGAGTTCGACGTTCATCCCGCGGCCGCGCGAATTTTGCCCGGGCTCTCCACAGAAATCTGGGGCTTCAACGGAACCTTTCCCGGCCCGATGATCGAAGCCCGGCGCGGCCGGTGCGTCTCGGTGCGCGTTCGCAATCGGCTTCCTGTCCCCATCGTGACGCACCTGCATGGCGGCCGCACGCCGCCCGAAAGCGACGGCTACCCCACCGATTTCATCCTCCCGGTGAGCGGATTTCCCGCCGCGCACATGCACGATCCGCTCGCGCGCGTGGCCCAAGGCGAGCGCGAATACGTCTACGCCAACCAGCAGCGCGCCGCGATGCTGTGGTATCACGACCATCGCATGGATTACACGGCTCCGCAGGTCTGGCGCGGCCTGGCGGGGTTGTATATTTTGCGCGATCCCGAAGAGGACCGGCTGCCGCTTCCACACGGCGAGCGCGAAATTCCGCTGATGATCTGCGACCGCTCCTTCAACGCGGACGGATCGCTGCGTTATCCCGCGCGCGATCCCTCCCTGCGCGAATTGCCGGCGATCGAGGAAGCTTACATGGGCGGCGTTTTGGGCGACGTCATTTTAGTGAACGGCGCGCCCTGGCCCAAACTGGAAGTCGCGAACGTGAAATACCGGTTGCGGATTTTGAATGCGTCGAATGCGCGGAGATATGAGCTCGCGCTCGATCCGCTGCCGCGCGGCGCGGTTGCGTTTACGCAAATCGGAAGCGACGGCGGCCTGCTCAGCGCTCCCGTAGAGCTGGGAACAGTGCGCATCGCGCCTGCTGAACGCTTCGATCTCATCATCGATTTTTCGAAATTTTCCGTGGGGTCGTCGGTCAAGCTCATCAATTCCGCCGATTCGGGAAGCGCGGGCGAAATCCTGCGCTTCGACATTACCAGAGGCGAGCGCGATGACAGCGCGATTCCCCTAAAACTCGCCGATGCGCCCGATATTCGGCCGGAAAACGCCGTGCTCACGCGCGATTTCGATTTCAGCTTCGACCGCTTGAAGCATAGCTGGCGCATCAACGGAAAGCCGTTCGATCCGGCGCGCATGGACGCGCGCCCGCGCCTCGATTCCACGGAAATCTGGCGATTCCAGACCGATTTCAGCCATCCCCTGCATCTGCACCTGGTGAACTTCCGCGTGCTCGCGCACGGCGGACGTCCGGGTCCGTACGATTCGGGATGGAAGGACACCATCGACCTCGGCCCGGGGCAGGGCGCGAGCGTGCTGATGCGCTTTTCCGGCTATCGCGGCCGTTACGTTTTTCACTGCCACAACCTGGAGCACGAGGACATGAGCATGATGGCGAACTTCGAGGTGGTTTGACATGCGCCGATTCACCCAGGCCGCGGCCATCGTGGGATTGGCCGCGATCGTTTCCGGAGCGTTCATCACCAGCACCAACGTCGCGCTGCCGCAGGGACAGCCCCAGGCGGGCGTGGGCGTGCATCGCGCGATCGCGCTCGCGGCAATCGCGGCCGTGCTGTTTGCCACCTTCTTTGCGACCTTCCGGGGCGCGCAGCGCCTGGCAGTGTGGATCGCGTGGGGAGCGCTGATCGCGAGCGCGGCGATCGGGTGGAATTATCCGCTGTCCCCGGGCGCCGCAGTGCTGCACGCCGCGCTGGCGCAGATTTTCGTCGCGGCGATCACCGTGGCGCTGGTCGCGGCGTCATGGAACAAACCCGCTGCGCCGCTGGAGGCCGGTGCGCATCGCGGTCTGCGCCAGGCCGCGCTGATCACTCCCGCGGCCGCTTTCGCGCAGATCGTCTTCGGCGCCCTGTACCGTCACCAGATCACCGGAATCATGCCGCACATGCTGGGCGCAATGATCGTCGCGCTGCTGACCATGATCGTTTCGGCCATCGTACTACAGCATTTTTCGCAGTCCCGCGAATTGAAGCGCGCCGCGATCCTGCTGATCTCCGCGGTGCTCGTTCAGGTGCTGCTGGGGATCTCGACGTTTATCATGCTGCTTCTGAACCTGAGCGCGACGCCGGTGTTCGTGTGGACCGCGACCGCGCACGTCACGGTGGGAACCCTGGTGTTCGCCGCAAGCGTGCTGATGGCGATGGAAGCCTGGCGCAATCTGGCGCCGGCGCACGTCGCGCAGCCGGTTTCGGCGTGAAGAAGGCGCACTCTTGCGCGCGGGTCAGACAGCCGGAAATCAGCGATTGGTCAGACGCGCCACCAGCTCCACGTTCACGGGACGAATCGACGCGTTGGGATCGGCGCCTTCCCAGTACGCGATCCAGCGGCCGTTCGATAGAATCGCGACCCACAGCACCATCGACAGGCACGCCGCGACCTTCGCCGCGCGCGGCGGTCCCTTGGGATCGTCGAGCGCCTGCGGGTTCCAGTACACGCTCTTGCGGAACACCAGCGCGTGAATGCCCACGCAGCCAAGCAGGCTCAGCTTGAGAATGAAATAGGGATTGTCGTAATAGGTGAGCAGCTTCGCGCCGCCCAGCAGAATCCCGCAGGTGATCATGATCAGGAATCCGACCCACTTGAGCGGGCGCGTCCAGCGCACGATGTCCGAAGCCGGAACGCCGGTCAGCGTCACCCCCAGCAGGCGCAGATCGGTGAGCAGGATCAGCCCGCCGAAAATGGCGATCATCGACAGATGCGTCGAAAGAATGATCGGGTAGATCAGCGCCGATTCGCGCACCGCGGTGAAGAAGGACGTGTCCTGAACGGCTTGAGCGATCTGGTAGTAGGGCGACATGCTTCCAATCTCACGTAAAGGCGTAGAAGATGCCGAGGAACACCACCGACATCCACATGGCGAGCGAGAGTCCGCCCACCACGATGTTCACCGCCGGCGCCGCCTGCGACATCGCCACCCTGCGATGAATCGTGTAGTTGTAAACGATCGCGATCAGCAGCATCAGCATCTTGTAGCGGAACGCGCCGTTGTAGTAATAGGCGAGCGGGTCCGTCGTGGCGATCACCATTCCGCTGGTGACCACCACCACCAGTCCGATCAGCGTCCACAGCGAGGTCGCCTTCAAAAGCTGCGCCGGCGAATACTTGCGCAGCGCTACGCCCAGCAGACGGAAATCGACCAGCGCGATGGTCCCCACCGACATCGCGAACATGGAGATGTGGATGCATTCGAACAGCGGGAAGGCCCACTCGTTATTGTTGAGCGGGTTGGTCGCCGGATCGTAGTTGATCTGAAGCACGCGCGGCCCTTGGTAAGCAGAGATTCTAGCGCAGATCGGGCAGCGGTGGATCGAGCGCCGCAAGAAATGGCCAAAAGATAACCTTGGCGCGCGATGGGAATTCGTGGCGCACCCGAAGCAGTTGCTCCTCGATTCTCATCACTTCTGGCTGCCCCATCCCAGAAACGCGATGCCCACGAGAATCATGCCCACGGCGATGAATTTCGATTTCGTCAACGGCTCGCCGAAAAACACTTTCGACCAGACCACCGTCCACATGTACCCGAGCGCGACCAGCGGGTACAGCACGCTCAGTTCGCCGCGGCGCATGCCGAAGACGAAGAAGACGCTCGAGAGCAGGTACAATCCGATGCCGAACCACAGCCGCCAGTTTTTCAACAGCGACTTGATTTTCAGATCGAGATGCGCCGCTCCGGCTTTCAGAAACACCGCGCCGAAGCTGCCGATGAACCCGCACAGAAAGATCCAGGCCATCGAGGAAACCGGCGTGTTCATGGTTTTCCTCCGCGTCCGAGCACGGCGACGCCGGCCATAATAATGGCGATCCCGGCCAGCTTCGCGGCGTTCATCTGTTCATGGAAAACCACCACGCTCGCGATGGTCACCCACACGAAGGTCAGCGCGATCACCGGATACAGCACGCTCAATTCGCCCTCGCGCAGCGCCACAACCAGGACCACGGTGTACAGCGCGTACAGCGCGTATCCGAAAAACAGCGAGGGAATGGTGACCATCCCGATCGCGGTGTGGAGCAGCGACGCGTGCGGGCCGAGAACGCCGGCGCCCACTTTAATCAGGATCTGCGCGGCCGCTCCCAGGATCGTGCCGCCGCCGACCAGCAGGATCGCGCGGCGGTTATGCTCTGCTGAACTGGGCGCCAACTCATCAGGATACGAAATCGCTCAGGATTTCTCAAAATCGAGCGACGCCGAGTTCATGCAATAGCGCAAACCGGTGGGCTTGGGACCGTCGGCGAAAACGTGCCCCAGGTGCGCTCCGCAGTGCGCGCATTCGACCTCGACGCGCTTCATGCCATGGCTGTTGTCTTCGATCATGCGCAGATTTTCTTCATCGATCGGCGCGTAGAAGCTGGGCCATCCGGTTCCCGAATCGAACTTGGTTCCGGAGCTGAACAGTTTCGCGCCGCAGCACACGCAGTGATAAGTGCCGTCGGAGTGCATGTCCCAATACTTGCCGGTGAAGGGCGCTTCGGTGCCTTTTTCTCGGGTGACGTGGTACTGCTCCGGGGTGAGTTTCTGTTTCCACTGGGCTTCGTTTTTTTCGACCTTATTCATGCTTCCACTCTATCTCGGAATGGCGGAGCCGGCCGGCAGAATCCGCCCGCACACCAGGCGCCCGGCGCGACCGATCAGCCGATTCGGCAGGCGCGGCTCAATGTCATCCCGGTAAGAACCCTGATCGACGATAAATACGCCCGGGGCCGGCTGCTTCAGGAAACGCTCGAACGCCGCGCGATCGTACAGCGCGACCAGCGTGTGATTTCCGTACCATTGCAGTTGATTGGTCTCGTCGAATCGCGGCTGCCCCTGGTCGTAAAACACGATGCGCTCGGCCGCAGGCGCAACGGATCGCGTGAGCGCGGCGATTTCGCGAATTTCGGTGGCGTGCTCGGAAGCTGGAGGCCGGATCGCCACAAAAATCGCCGCCGCTCCGAACGCCGGAATCAGGATGCGCAGGCCTTGCTCGATCCTCCGCTCGCCGATGAAGGCGCGAATTCCCGCGGCGGCGAGGATCGAAAACGCGGGATAGGCCGGAAGCGCGTAGCGCAGCACGCGGCTCCTGGCCGGGGCGCACACCAGCAGCACCGCCGCGATCCATAGAGGCAGAATGCGCAGCTTCGGATTGCGCCAGGCGACGGCCAGCCCCGCGAGCATCGCCGGCAGCCACGGCCAGTACGATTTCAAAATCATCCACAGGTATTCGAACAATCCGGTGTAGCGGCGCCAGGCGGGCGTGAGCGGGCCGTACACCTCGCGCTGCATCCAGGCGCGATGCGTTTCAAAAAAATAATCGCCGTAGCGATGAATCCAGTAGGCGTACCACAGCGTGATGGGCGCAAAGGCGATCGCGAGCGCGGCGGTTGCATAGGCGATCGAAACCCTGCGCCGCGCGATCGCCAGATCCGCGATAAACAGGATCGGCAGCGCCAGCCCCGCGAACCCGCGCGTCATCTGCGCGCACGCGGTGAATGCCCCGGCGCACAGCAGCCAGCGGTTGTCCTGCTGCGATTTCAGATAGCAGCACACCGCGGCGAGAAAGAAAAACAGGAACGGAACGTCGGTCATCGCGTGCGAGGCGTACTTGATGAAATACATGGTGGTGGCCAGCGCGAACATCGCCACCAGCGCGCTCAAGCGGTCATCGAGCAGGCGCCGCGCGAGCCAGTACGCCAGCAGGATGCAGCCGAACGCGGCGAGCGCGGCCGGGAATTTCGCCGCCGCGTCCGAAAATCCGAACACGCGGAACATCGCCGCCAGCATCCAGTCGAACAGCGGCGGATGCTCGAGCGCGGGGAAGCCGTTGCTGGTGAGCGTAAGCCAGTCGCCGCTCTCGACCAGTCCCTTGGCGATGTGCGAATACAGCGCGTCGTCGTAGCCGGGAAGATCGCCGGCGCGGATGGGCGCGAAGAAAACCAGCGCCGCGGCAGCGAGCACGGCGTAGAAATACGGCTTCGGCAAATATTATTGTATGTTGCGGCGATCGCGGTCGCGCCGCAGAATCGCGGGAACGTCGAGATCGTCGAACATCGGATCGTGGCCGTCGGCCGACGCGGCCATGGTCATCGGCGGGTCTTCGTAGGCCTGCTCAGGCGCAGGCTCCGGCGCAGCTTCGGCGTACAGCGGCTCGGGCGCGGGAATTTCAACCACCGGGGCGGGTTCCGGCGCGGGAGCGGGCGCCGCGGCCATGGTGACGCGCGGCCTGCGCTCGATGGC
>JASHWA010000553.1 GCA_030044325.1 Bryobacteraceae bacterium | reverse complement strand
TCGTCGATATCGCGCTTGTACGCCACGCCCAGCACCAGCACGCGCGACCCTTTGAGCGGTTTCGAATGATCGTTCAGCGCATTCTGGATTTTGTCGACCACGAAATGCGGCATCTGGCCGTTGATGTAGCCGGCCAGCTCGATAAAACGCGCCTCGATGCCGGCCTGCTTGGTTTTCCAGGATAGATAAAACGGATCGATCGGGATGCAATGCCCGCCCAGCCCCGGCCCCGGATAAAACGGCATGAACCCGAACGGCTTCGTCGCCGCCGCTTCGATCACCTCCCACACGTTGATCTCCATGCGATCGCACATCAGCGCGATTTCGTTCACCAGGCCGATATTGATCATGCGGAACGTGTTTTCGAGCAGCTTGACCATCTCGGCCACGCGCGTGGAGCTCACCGGGACGACGATTTCGAGCGCCTGCGCGTAAAACAGAGCGCCCAGCTCGGTGCACGCCGGCGTAATTCCGCCCACCACCTTCGGAATATTTTTGGTCTGAAACTTGGGATTGCCGGGATCCACGCGCTCCGGCGAAAAACACAGAAAAAATTCGCGCCCGGCTTTCCACTCGGCTTTTTCGAACATCGGCAGCATCAATTCATCCGTGGTTCCCGGATAGGTTGTCGATTCGAGAATGATCAACATTCCCGCGTGAAAATGTTTCGCGATCTCCTGGCACGCGTTGACGATGTAGCTCATGTCCGGATCTTTGGTTTTTCTGAGCGGCGTCGGAACCGCAATGTTGATGGTGTCGAGCTGCGCCACCGCCGCGAAATCCGCGGTCGCCCGCAGCTTGCCCGATTCCACCAGCGGCTTTAATACCGCCGTGGGAACGTCCTGCACGTAGGATTCGCCCCGATTGATCTCGGCCACCTTGCGCGCGTCGATATCGATTCCGGTGACGCGGAATCCCGCCTCGGCGAATTCCACCGCCAGCGGCAGCCCCACGTATCCCAATCCGACCACGCCGACCTGCGCCGTGTGCGACTCGATGCGTTCACGCAGATTCTCAACGTGATTCAAGGCTTTGCTCCTTCACAAAAATAAAATTCCCCCTGCGCGACGATTTCCGCCGGACCCGCCAGCCGGATCTCGTCATTTTCCCATCGTGCGCTCAGCGGACCCGCCGGCGTCAAAATTTCCACCGGCGATTCCACCAGCCCGCGCGCCATCGCCGCCGCCGCCGCCCCGGTCGATCCGGTGCCCGAACTCATCGTTTCCCCCGCGCCGCGCTCGAAAAATCGGACCTCCATCGTGTGCCGGTCCAGCACGCGAATAAAGGAGACATTGGTGCGCTGGGGGAACCGCGGATCGCGCTCGATCGCCGCGCCGATGGCGCGCCATTCGGCCGGAAAATCGGTCACGAAAATGGCGCACTGCGGATTTCCCACGTCCACAATCGCCGCGTCCTGGCCGTGAATCGAAACCGCGCGCGATTCGACCGCGGCGCGGCCCATGTTCATCTCCATCGAAAGCACGCGCCCCGCGCGGCTCAGCAAACGCAGATGTTTTACGCCCGCGCCCGTCCGGATGCGAACCTCCTCGCCCTGCATGATCATCGCGGCCGCGCAGCGCGTGCCGTTGCCGGAGATCGCGCTGGTGCTGCCGTCGGAATTCCACAGCTCGATCGCCGCATCGGCGCCGGCCGCGTGCGAAATGACGATCCAGCCGTCCGCGCCGACGCCCGTGTGGCGATCGCAGATCGCGCGCGCCAGCGCGGCGTGGTCGGAAACGGCCGGCAAATCGTCGCGCCACGCCAGCAGAAAATCGTTGCGCGCGCCGTGCGCCTTGGTGAACCCAACTTTCATTGACGCTGATAAATTTCTACGACGGGACTTCCTTTAACGATTATCCTTTTTCTGAGCGTGTAACGTTTCCCCTTGCGATCGGCGCGCAGCGCTGCCGTGGTCGCCGCGTCGCCCGCGAACCCGATTGCCCATTCTTCGTTCAAATAAAGATCGGGACGCGTCGTCGCGGCCACCCACGCCGCGCCGTTGCCCTCGTGCAGTCCCTCGCGCAGCGGAATTCCCGCCTCGCGCAGCACCGCGGTGATGTCGCCGAACGGAAAGAGAATGCCGCTGCCCGGTCGATAATTCTCTTCGAGGAATTGCGCGGCCTGGCTCGTCCAGTCCCGCCGGCCAATCGAGTTGACCTCGGATTCTTTCCACGTGATGGCAGGCTGCTTGAGCAGCATCGCGAGCGGCGCGAGCGCCGCCACCATCGCGATCGACGCCATGACAGGTCTCGGCCGGACGGTCGCAAGTGCGGCGGCCGCGAAGGCCGCCAGCGGAAGGATGGTTATCGCGTAGCGCGTGTTGTAGTAGCTGTTCGGAAAAAAATCCGGCACGAAAATCGGCGTTCCCGAGGAGTGCATGCTCCACACGTAAAACGCCGGCGGAAGCGCCAGCAAAAAAACGGGGAAGAAAACCTTCCGCGCCAACGCCGCCATCACGCCGATCGCGCCCACACCCAGCGCCGCCCATCCCGCCACCAGGCGCGCGGCTTCGAAATAATATCGAATCGCCGTCTTCCAGTCGTGGTCGCCCGGATACGGTTTCATCCCCTGCTCGAGATAGCGATGATAAATCGCCATCGCCGACCATGGCCCGTTATAAAATTCGAGCGCGTTTCCGTAGTAAAAACGATTGTGCGCGAGCCAGGCGAGCGGCGCCGCCCCAGCCAGCCCGGCGAATAAAATTGCATGCCATCGCCGTTTTGAAATGATCAGGAAGTAAATCGCGACAAACGGGATCAGAAACCATCCCTCGTAGCGCGTGAGCGACGCCGCGTTCGACGCGATGGCCGCCCCCAGCACGGCGAAAATCGATTGCGAATCGCGAAACCAGATCGTCGCCCACAACAGCATCGCCAGCGACGCCGCCAACAGCATTTCGCTCATCGGCGTGGACTGAAGATACAGAACATTCGGATTCAGCGCAAAAATCAGCGCGCAGGCGAACCCCGCAGCCGCCGATCGATACGCGCGTCGCGCCGCCGCGAACAGAAATATTCCCGCCAGCACGAAACACGTCGCAGACGGAACCACGCCGGCGAATCCGCTGCGCCACCACTCGTCGCGCATCGCGAATGGAATCAGAACCAGGTGCGGAAGCGGGAGCCACACCGTGCCGAGCTGCTCCGCACCCGGCGTCCGCGAATCGAAAATGCGCCGCGCGATGTTCAGGTGCGCTTCCGCATCGCCGTAATACAAAACGTAGCCGCGCTCCAGGCACCACCGCGCCGCACCATACGAAACCCCGGCCAGCAGCGCCGCAACACCCGCAACCTGCGCCCACCGCTTCACGCCCGCACCTCAAGGACGGCGGGATTGATCCCGCGCGGAGCTTCGGCTCCGCGCTCCGGCGTCCTAAAATGACGTGAACTTGCGGAACTCTTCAAAACGCGCATCGATCTCGGATCGCGTAAGCGTGCGAAACCGCTCCACTCCGAACCTCTCGCAGCAAAAGCTGCCCATCACCGATCCATAGATCACCGCGCGGCTCAGATCTCCGCGGCTGATGTGCCCCGCTTCGAGATCGAAACCCTGCTCGGCCAGGTACCCGATGAATCCGCCCGCGAAACAATCGCCCGCGCCCGTGGGATCGAATACATCTTCGAGCAGATACCCCGGCACGATGAAAAACGAATCGCGCCGGAACAGCATCGCTCCGTGTTCCCCGCGCTTGATCACCAGCGTGTGCGGCCCCATCTCCAGGATCGCGCCGGCGGCTTTGCGCAGGTTGCTTTCGCCCGAAAGCATGCGCGCTTCCCCGTCGTTGATCAGCAGGAAATCCCATTGCGCGATGGTCTCGAGCAGCTCTTCCCGGAAATCCTTGATCCAGTAATTCATCGTGTCCCCGCCCGCCAGGCGCAATCCGTTCATCTGCGCGCGAACGCTGCGCTGCAGCGCCGGCTGGATATTTCCCAGCAGCAGATAACGCGCCGCCCGGTAACTCGACGGAATCTTCGGATCGAAATCCGCGAAAACATTCAGATCGGTCTGCAGCGTTTCGCGATCGTTCATGTCTTCCGAATATTTTCCGGCCCAGAAAAATGTCTTTCCCGGAACGCGCTCCAGACCCTCCAGATCCACGCCGTGCTTTAAAAGAAGCTGCGTATCTTCATCGGCAAAATCCTCGCCGACAATTCCCACCAGCCGGGGACGCGTGAAAAAACTCGCCGCCAGCGAAATGTATGTGGCTGCGCCTCCGAGCATCCGCTCGACGCGCCCGTGCGGGGTTTCCACTCCGTCATAGGCGACCGAGCCGACAACGACAAGAGACATTCTTCGATTGTATGGTTTATTTGACCGGCGGTTTCGGCGGCTGGGGCTGGAGCATGGGAGCCGGCGGCGCCGCCTTGCCGAAATAATCGTCGTCCATCACGATGTTCGCCTTGGCGCGAACCTCCGCCACGTTCTTCTGCGCCATGTCCGGCCGCATCTTCTGCTCGAGCTGCGCCTTCACTTCTTCAAACGTCTTGCTCTTGCGTTCTTCCACCAGGATCAGGTGATAGCCGAACTGCGTCTTCACCGGTTCGGTCACCTTGCCCACTTCGGCCGAAAACGCCACTTTCTCGAACTGCGGCACCATCCGGCCGTGCCCGAACGTTCCCAGCTCGCCGCCGCTCTGCGCGTTGCCCGTATCGTCGGAATACGCCTTGGCCAGCTCGTCCCAGTTTCCGCCGGCGACAATCTTGGCGCGAATATCGTTGGCCATCGCCAGCGCTTCCGCGTCCGTACGATTCTTCTGATCCGGCTTGGCCGGTCCCGGCGCCGGGCCCACGCGAATCAGGATGTGCTTCGCCTTCACCTCCTCGTACTCCGATTTATGCGCATCGAAATACGCATGCAGCGCCGCATCGTCCGGTTTGGCCGTGTCGAGAAAATTCTGATACAGCTTTTGCGCCAGCGTCTGGTTGACCCGCAAATCCACCTCAGCCTTCACCTCCGGACTCTGGTCGAGTTTGCGCGCCCGCGCCTCCTGCGCCATCGCGTCCAATTCGGCCAGTTGTTCGGCCAGCTTGCGCCTTCCCGCCGGCGTGCTGAATTGCCCCCGCTGCTGCGGAGGAATCGTCGCCAGCACCTCTTCGAACTGCGCCCGCGTAATCTTCATATCGCCGACCGTCAGCACCACCTTGTCGGGCGCGACCTGCGGCGCCGGAGCCGCGGGCGCCGCGCCGGGCGCGGGACCCAGTCCGGGCGGAAGCGTTACCGGCGGAGGCTGCTGCGCCCACATAAAAACCGGGGTGAGCAGGAGAAAACAATATTTCATATTTAACTAGCATAGCGCGTGGACTCCTCACCGCTGCACGCGATATGCTGGATTACCGCTATGAAGCTTGTCACGCTGGCTGCGCTCGCGCTGGCCGCAATCCCGCTTCGCGCCACGGAAGCATTCAGTATCTACGACCTTCAGCCGCCCTCCACGCACTCCTTCGACATCGTTTACGACGTTTCCAGCGATCGCGAAGGCGCCCGCTATTTTTTCAACCCCATCCGCCAGGGCTCCATTTCGACCAATGAGCGCGTGATCGACCTCTCCACCGGCAAACCGCTCGAATTCGTCGAGGTGGACGCCAAGACCGCCCGCGAATCCGGCCTCGTCCGCGGCCGCATCCCCGACGATCAAAAATATATTCGCGTCAAGTTCGCCCACCCCGTCCCCAAAAATGGCGAAGTCCGCATTCGTATCTTGAAAACCTACACCGATCCGCCCTCGTATTACGCCAAAGACGACACGCTGATCTTCGACCGTCCCATGGGCATCAAGCGCAATATCGTGATTCTGCCCAAAGGATACGAATTGATCGGATCCGCTTCGCCATCCATCGTAACCACCGATCCCGATGGCCGCGTCCGCATCAGTTTCCTGAACGATCGTGACGACCAGTTGCCCGTCAAAATCACCGGGAGAAAACTGCCATGACCAAGCCACGCGTAAGCGTGCGGGTTGGTCTGGCGTTCGCGCTCCTCCTGATCCCCGCACTCGCCCTCGCGCAAACCCATCGCGCCGCCCAGGATCGCGAAATCCGCTACTGGCTGCTCGACCCCTCCACCCACCAGTTCCGCATCTCCCACGACTTCACCGTGGACCGTCCCGGCCAGGCTTCCGTCCACAGCTTCGTTCGCGCCGGTAGCGAAGTGAAACCGGACTCCAAAATCACCCTGCTCGACACCGGCGAGCCGCTCCACACCCACCTGGTCACCGGCAAGGACGTCAACACGCTCGGCTATTATCGCGAAAAATATCCGGATGACGAAGTAGTGGTCCAGGGCGATCTCCCCGCGCCGCTCGAAAAAGGCCAGTCCGTGCGCGTTCGCGTCGAGGAAACTTACACCGATCCGGTCGGCTACATCACGAAGGACAATGAGCTCGTCTGGACCCGCACCCTCGGCCGTCCCTTGAATTTCGTTTCGCTGCCCGAAGGCTGGATGCTCACTTCCGTCAACACGCCCGCGGTGATCACCCTCGACGCGCAAGGCCGCGTAACCATGCGCTTCACCAACATTCAGCCGGGCGATCTCAACGTGACCATCCGCGCGAAACGCCGCTGATAGAACAGATGACGGACGCGATCCGCTTCGAACGCGTCAGCAAACGCTTCGGCTCTTACGCGGCGATTCAAAACGTTGACTTCGAGGTGCGCCCCGCGTCCTTCGTTTCGCTCGTCGGCCCCAGCGGCTGCGGAAAATCGACGGTCCTGAACCTCGCCGCCGGCCTGATCGCGCCCACCGAAGGCGCCATCCGCATCTTCGAAGAACCGCTCACCGGCCTGAACCGTCGGGCCGCCTACATGTTCCAGCAGGACGCGCTGCTTCCCTGGAAAACCGTGCTCGGAAACGTCATGCTCGGCCTCCGCTTCCGCGCCACCGATCCACGCAAAGCCGAAACGCAGGCGCGTGACTGGATCGCCCGCATCGGACTTGACCGTTTCGCCGATTCTTACCCCGCGCAGTTGAGCGGCGGCATGCGTAAGCGCGTCGCCATCGCCCAAAGCTGGATTGTCGACCCCTCCATTCTTCTCATGGACGAACCTTTCAGCGCCCTCGACGTCCACACCCGCCAGCGTATGGAATCCGAGCTGCTCGCGCTCTGGACCGCATCGCCCAAGACCATCCTGTTCGTCACCCACGATCTTGAAGAAGCGCTCGCGCTCTCCGATGAAGTGCTCG
>JASHWA010000552.1 GCA_030044325.1 Bryobacteraceae bacterium | reverse complement strand
GACTCCTTGGCTTCGAGCTTCATGGATTTGGCGAACCTTTCGAAATCCTCCCCGGCTTTGAGCTTGGCGGCGGCTTCATTGGCTTTCTGCTGCGAGAGCAGCATGGATTTGTCGTCGATCAGATGATCGCGAACCTTGCCTTCCACTTCGCTCAGCGTCTGAGGCTCAGGCGCGAAGCGGTCGCGCAAAACCACTACCGCCAGGCGGTCGGCGGGAAGCGTCAGAACCGGGGAAACCTCGTTCTTCTTCATCCCGTTCAAGGCGCCGCTGATTTCCGGGCTTACGCCCAGCGTGGGAATGGGGTCGCCGACCGGAGCCTTGGTGACGGTGACGATATCGATTCCCAGCTGCTGCGCGATGGACGCGGCCGAACCGGGCGATTTTTCGAGCGCGGCATGCGCCTGATCGGCGAGCTGCTGCATGCGGTCGCCCAGCTGCTGTTTCCGGAGATCGTCGGTGAGGCTGGCTTTGACTTCATCGAAGGGCTTCACACGCGGGGCCTCGTGCGCCAGCACCTGGATAATGTCGTAGCTGTAGGGCGTGGTGACGATGCCGCTGATCTCGTTGTTCTTGAGGGCGAAGGCCACGCGCTCGAACTCCGGAACGGTCTGCCCTTTCACCACCCAATCGAGATCGCCGCCTTTGGGCGCATTGGCCGAATCGTCGGAATATTTCTTGGCCATCTCGGCGAAATCCGCGCCGCTTTTGAGCTGCTTCAGCACATCCTGCGCTTTGGCCAGGATCTGTTTCTTTTCGGCATCGGATTTGTCGGTGGTTTTGAACATAATATGGCGCACATGCACGCGCTCCGGCGTGCGGAAATTGTCCATCGAAGCCGAATAGGCCGCGTGGAGCTGCGCGTCGGAGATGTTGATGCTTTTTTCCACCTTATCCTGATCGATCACCAGGACCTCGAAGCTGCGCTTTTCGGGCGACATGTACTGGACCTTGTGCGCGTCGTAGTAGGCCTTGATGTCTGCGGGCGTGACCGTCACCTGGTCGCGGAACTTGGCAGGGGTAAACAGGATGTACTGGATTTTGGCGCGCTCGTATTTACGGGCGAGCTCGGCATCGACTTCTTTGGGGGTGACGACGGTGGATTCGTAACCCAGATTTTCGATCTTGGTCCACAGCACCTGTTCGCGGGCCATGTTGATGGCGTCGTCGAGCGTTTCTCCATCCTGGGCGAGGACGGCGGCGAGCTGATCGCTCATGAATTTTCCGTTCTGGAAGAACTGCCCGTATTCGGCCTGGAGCACGCCGATCACTTCATCGTCGGTCGCCTGGAGGTGCTCATTGTGCTGGAATTCGTACACCACGGCGCGCTGGATGATCATGTTGTCCACCAGTTGCGGCACGTAGGTGGCGAGCATTCCGGCGGGCATCTGGCCTCCGCGCGTGAGGTTGTTCAACTGGCGCGTCACGTCCTGGGTAGTGAGCTTGTCCGAACCGATGGTGGCGATGAGGGTATCGTCGGCGCCGGAGCTGCCCGAGCTGGTTCCGTAGCCGGGGATGAGCGTGACGACCATGGAGACGGCGACGATCATCAAAATTCCGCCGAGCAGGTAGCGGGTCGCCTTCTGACGGCTGCGGAATAGATCAAACATACAGGTGATTGCTCCTAACAGGATGGAACCGGATCATCGCCATTATAGCATCGCGGGTAATTCGCTGTCCGAATCCCCAATTCCCTCAACCACTTCCCACTTCGCACCATCGACTCCCTAAAATGCCCGTACTACAAAACAACCAAATGTATAAATCCCCATCCGCCGAATCCCCTAACAATCCACGCCAGCAATGGCGCGGGTGAACCCTCGCATCCACAAAACCAACCCACCAGCCCTACACTAATAAAATGTTCCGAGCCTGCATCCGTCCCGATCTCGACCTCCGCATCCTCGAAGAGCGCCATGCCGAAACCGTCTTCGCCCTCATCCAGCAGGACCGCGCCTATCTTCGCCAATGGCTCCCGTGGGTCGACGCCACTGAGACCCCTGCTGACACCCTCGCCTTCATCCGCTCGGCTCTCGAAAAATTCGCCGCCTCCAGCGCCGTCACCGCGGGAATCTGGCATCGCGACGAATTCGCCGGCGTGGTCGGCACCCATGAAATCCTGCGGCTCACCCGCCGCGTGGAGCTCGGCTACTGGATCGGCGAATCGTTCCAAGGCCGCGGCCTGGTCACGGACGCCTGCCGAGCCATGATCACCCACCTATTCGAGGATCGCGACCTCAACCGCGTCGAAATCCACTGCTCCGTCTCGAATTTGAAAAGCGCCGCGGTCGCGCGCCGCCTCGGCTTCGAGCTCGAAGGAACCCTCCGCGATTCCACCCTCGCCGGCAACCGCCTCCACGACGCCTACGTCTTCGGAATGCTAAAAAAGGACTGGCATGCCTAGATCCCGATTTTTGAATCCCGGCTCCTGGTCCGCGATCCTGGTCCTGTCGCTCGCAGGCTGTCAAAAACCACCGCAAAAAGTCGTCGTCCCCGACGTTTTTCGCGTCAAATTCGAAACCACCCAAGGCGACTTCACCGTCGAAGCGCAAAAATCCTGGGCGCCCCACGGCGTCGACCGATTTGACGAGCTTCTGCGCATGCACTACTTCGATCAGAGCCGCTTTTTCCGCGTCATCCCCGGATTCATCGCCCAATTCGGCGTCCATCGCGATTTCAAGGTCCACGACGTCTGGCGGACTCTGTTCATCGTCGATGATCCGCGCGTCCTGAGCAACACGCGCGGCACCGTGGCCTTCGCCAAATCCGGTCCCGACACCCGCGCCACCGAAATCTTCATCAATCTCGCCGACAACCATTCTCTCGACGACGACAATTTCGTCCCCTTCGCAAAAATCGTCGATGGCATCGACGTGATCGACAAATTCTACTCGGGCTACGGCGATGTCCGCCCCAAAGGCGCCAACATCGACCCCGGCCGCGTCGAGGAAGAAGCCAACGAATACCTGGTCCCCCGCTTCCCCAAGCTCGACTACATCAAGCACGCAACCGTTCTGCCCTGACCGCGCGTGCGGGCGCCACAAAGTTCAAGTTGCTCTAGGAGGTTGCTGAAAAACTCCAGCTACCCCCGCCCTCACGGGCAGGGCTGTTCCTGAAATCGTTGAATCGCCGTGGGCGATACAGCCCTGGCCGTCAGGCCGGGGGTTCGCCGAGGAGTTTTTCAGCAACCTCCTAATCCAGGGCGAAGGCGTTTCTGTAGTCGCGTTTTAGCGCGGGGTTTTGGTCCTGTTTTTCGAGATAACAGTTGCCGACGGCGAGCGCGTCGATTTCGGTGCCCATGAAGCAGCGGAAGGCGTCTTCGGGCGAGCCGACGATGGGTTCCCCGCGAACGTTGAAACTGGTGTTGACGATGACGGGGCAGCCGGTGAGCTGGTTGAAGCGGGCGATCAGGTCCCAGTAGCGCGGATTGGTTTCGCGGTGCACGGTCTGGATGCGCGCCGAGTAATCCACATGGGTCACGGCGGGAATGTCGGAGCGCGGGATGTTCAGTTTGGCGATGCCGAACAGGCCTTGTTCTTCCGGCGTCATGGCTTTCCGGCGCGATTCGACAACATCGGCGACCAGGAGCATGTAGGGGCTGTCGGAGTCGAGCTCGAACCATTGGGCGACATCCTCGCGGAGGACCGAGGGCGCGAAGGGGCGGAAGGATTCGCGGTACTTGACCTTCAGATTGAGCACGGACTGCATGGTGGGCGAGCGGGCGTCGCCCAGGATGGAACGAGCGCCGAGCGCGCGCGGACCGAATTCCATGCGGCCTTGAAACCATCCCAGGGCTTTGCCTTCCTCAAGCGCGCGGGCGCAAGTCTCGATGAGGCAGCCCTCGTCGAGCACGGAGAAATGAGCGCCGGCGGCGGCGAGGCGCTGCTCGATTTCGGCCTGATCGAATTCGGGGCCGAGGTAGGAGCCGCGCATGGAATCGCCGCAGTGGTTCACTTTTCTGGGTTGATGTTGGTACAGGTACGCGGCGGCAAGCGCGGCGCCGAGAGCGCCCCCGGCGTCACCCGAGGCGGGCTGAATCCAGATGCGCTCGAAATGGCCGTCGCGCAGAATCTTTCCGTTGGCGACGCAGTTCAGGGCAACGCCGCCAGCGAGGCAGAGATTGCGCATCCCGGTTTCGGCCTGGAGCGCGCGGGTCAGCTTTAAGACCACCTGTTCGAGGACGCTTTGGATGGAGGCGGCGACGTCCATGTGAAATTGCGTGAGGCGCTGTTCGGGCTTGCGGGCGGGCTCTCCGAACAGAGCGTCGAAGCGCCGGTTGGTCATGGTCAGACCGGTGCAGTAATCGAAATAGGAGAGATCGAGGCGAAAGGTGCCGTCGGGCTTGACGTCGATGAGATGGTCGAGGATGCGAGCGGCGTAGCGGGGCTCGCCGTAAGGGGCGAGTCCCATGAGCTTGTATTCTCCGGAATTGACCTTGAACCCGGTGTAATACGTGAACGCGGAATACAACAGGCCGAGCGAGTGGGGAAAATGGATCTCCTTGAAGATTTTGAGGTCGCTTCCCTGGCCGATTCCGGCGGAGGTGGTGGCCCATTCGCCCACCCCGTCCATGGTGAGAACCACGGCTTGTTCGAAGGGAGACGGATAGAAGGCGCTGGCGGCGTGGCTCAAATGGTGTTCGGTGAACAGGAGGCGCCGAGGGTCGTAGCCGGGGCCGATGGCGTTGAGCTCGCGGGCGAGCAGATCGCGCTGGAAGGCTTTTTCGCGGATCCAGGCGGGGATGGCCATGGCGAAGGAGCGCAATCCACGGGGCGCGAAGGCGAGATAGGTTTCAAGCAGACGCTCGAACTTGAGCAGCGGCTTGTCGTAGAAGACGATGAGGTCGAGATCGGAGAGCTCGATTGCGGCGTGGCGCAGGCAGTAGCGGACGGCGTTCGAGGGGAACCCGGAATCGTGTTTTTTTCGCGTGAAGCGCTCTTCCTGGGCGGCGGCGAGGATTTCGCCATCGGCGACAAGGGCGGCGGCGCTGTCGTGGTAGAACGCGGAAATTCCGAGGACGCGCGTCACGTGGGGCTAGAACAGGGTGTAGATAAAGGGCGCGAGCGCGCTCGAGCCGGCGAGCACGACCAGGGTCCCGAACAGCACCATGACCACGATGATCGGCAGCAGCCAGAATTTCTTGCGGGCGCGCATCAGGGCCCAGAGCTCTTTAAAAATGGACATCAGAATTGATTCCTCATGCTTTCAGGATCGGGTCCGGGAGGATCGCGGAGGATCCAGTACGAAGCCGCGGCTGGATCGTAGCGGAGATGCAGCGGGTCTTTTCCGAGCAGGCGCAGAAGGAAGGCCGCGGGCGTGAAGACCAGGAAAAACAGCACGGCCGTGACGATCGGATTGGTGATCCTGGCGAGCAGCAATCCCAGGCGGGTCCAAACCAGGTTCAGCGGATGGAGCAGGGCGGGCGCGGCGATGGCGAGCAGGAGGAAGAGGAGGCTCAGCGGGAGCGCCCACCATCGCAAGGGCCGGTGGTGGAAGATCGGCCAGATGGCGACGAGCAGGAAGAAGATGGAAAAGACGACGCCGAAGGAGCGGTCGGAAGATCCGATGGGGGAGTGCCGATGTTCGAAACTCTCGTGCGTGTTCCCCATGTGTAGTGGATCGTCCAGAACCCGGCGCTGCTTTACGATTGTTCATTGTAGCGGGAATGCGGGCGGATGGAAATCGGCGTGGGGGCAGGCCACGGCAGCGGTCCGGGGCGGCGGTCCAGAAAAAGGGGACAGCGATACGTGTCCATTCCGGACGGGCGGAAAAAGGGGACAGTCCGCCGACGGTGTTGACGGTTGCGAGTTCCCCGGCGCTAGGGACAGTCCCCTTCTTCCGCAGATGGTGCGGCTTATCGGCATTTCCAAGTGGGACAGCCTTTCTCGTCTTCCGGTGCTGCGCATGGGTGTCCATACGTCGGTGCGCCAAGTACATTGGCGCCGCGTGGTCAGTCCCCCTTTTCGGGCGGGCTAGCTCAGCAGGACGCGCATCTGCTGGAAAACCAGGATCACGGCGGGGCCCAGGGTCACCAGCACGACGGACGGGAAGATCAGGAAGAAGACGGGGAAGATCAGCTTTACGGCGACCTTGCGGGCGCGCTCCTGGGCGATCTGGCGGAAGCGGATGCGGAGGTACCGGGCGTGGGTTTTGAGCGCGGGGCCGAGGCTGGTGCCGAAACGGTCAGTATCGATCAGGAGGCTAGCGAATTTGCGCAGTTCGAGGTCGCGGCTGCGGTCGACGAAGTTGCGCAGGGCGTCGGCGCGGGAGGTATTGGCGCGCAGCTCCAGTTGAAGCTGGGTGAACTCGGCCGCAAGGTCGGGATAGGTGCCGCGCAGGCCGCGGCTGGTATCGAGAATGGCGGCGTCGAGACCCTGGCCGGCTTCGACGCCGAGGACCAGCAGGTCGAGGGCGGCGGGCAAACCGCGGCGCAAACGCGAGATGCGGCGGCGGGCGAGCCCTTCGAGGACGCGATCGGGCAGCATGTATCCGAAACCAAGCCCGCAGACCGCGGGAAGCACCGCGGTGCCCGCGTCTTTGCCGAAGGTAAGCGCGAGGGAGATCCCCAAGGTGCACAGCGCCAGGGCGGAGCCGATTTTGATTCCTCCGAAGATGTAAATGGCGGAGTCCCAGCGGAATCCGGCGGCGATCAGGTCGCGCTGCACGGCCTGATTCTTGGTGAGTCCGGGGACGGCCTGGCCGATGGCGCGGAAGATATCGGCAAAGGCGGCCTGGGCGGCCGGGAGATCGTGCGGGTCGCGCGCAATCTGCGCGGGGATTTCCGCCGTTCCGTTGCGCGCGGGGCGCAAAACGAAGACGTATCCGCACACGCCGGTGGCGGACATGGTGAACAGGAAAAACAGGATGAGGATGGCCGGGAGGGTCATATTTTGATGTCCACGATTTTGCGGATCACCAGATGCGCCAGCACCAGGCAGACGATCGCCGAGGTGATCAGCGTTTTCCCGTTGGGATGGTTGTACAGAACCTGCATGTATCCGGGGCTGACGATCATCATCATGGCGGCGATGCCGACGGGGAGGATGGTGAGAATGACGCCGGTCATTTTTCCGTGGGCGGCGAGCGATTTCACCTCGCCTTGCAGAGCGATCGACTCGCGCATGTTTTCGGCGAGGCCGCCCAGCACTTCGCTCAATTTTCCGCCGGTTTTGGCGTGGAGCTGGACGGCGGCAATGAACAGGTTGACTTCGAGCAGCGGCATCCTGCGGGCCAGATTTTCGAGGGCCTGCGGCCATCCCATTCCGAGATTGGCTTCGGCGGCGGTCTTGCGCATCTCGACCGAAACGGGCGGCACGGTTTCGCTGGCGATCAACTCCATCGAAGCCGAAAGCGGATAGCCGGCGCGGAGGGCGCGGGCGAGCGAATCCATGACGTCCGCGAAATTTTCGCGAAATTTCTGAAAGCGCTTGTTGCGCCGGTGCAAAACGTATCCGTAGGGCGCGGATCCGACCAGCAGCGCTCCGGCGATGGCGGCCCACAGGGCGACGAACTTCATCAACACGAGCAAAGTGACGAAGCCGGCAAGCAGCATTCCGATGGTGACGCGTCCGACGGACCAGTCGAGCTCGGCCTGGGCGATGCGTTCGCCCAAAATTTCGACGAAATCGAAGCGCGCGAGCACGCTGTCCCAGAAATTGAGGGTGCTCAAACGTTCGCTGCGGAACAGGCCGGATTCTTCGGGATCGTCGGCAATGGCGGCGCGATCGCGCAGCGCGGCTTCAGAAACTTCGGCGGTGGTTTTGAGAAAACCCATCCAGGCGACGGTCACCGCGATGGAGCAGAGCAAAAAAATCGCGAGAAAGAATGCGAGGATCGAAAGGATCAGCATCGCGGGTTATTTGGCCGTTTTTTTCGTGGAGCTGTTTTCGGTGGAGCGCATCACGGCGCCGAGCGTGAGGGCGGCGCGCGCCTGCGCTTCCTGATCGAGAGGATTGCGCAAGGTGAGGCGCACGCGGGCGCCGGAATCGGCGGCGGCGAGAGAGTCGGCCTGCGCGGGCGTCGAAAGCAGCGTGACGACGGGGAGGGTGGCGCCTTGCGAGCTCGCCTCGGCGCCGCTGACGGACAGCACCTGTAAATCTTCGAGCGCGGTGCGGACGGTGGTTTCGTGGTTTTCCCCGCGTCCGATGACGACCTGGACGTCGACTTTCTGGCCTGAGCGGAGCAGGGCGATGACGCCGGTGGAATCGGTGACGTGTACGGAAACCGCCCGCATTCCCGAGGGGACGCCGGACCCTCCGGCGGTTTTATCGGAAGCGAGGCGCGACTCAAAGACGGGTTCGCCGGCATCGATCCAGTCGAACACGGTCGTGCCGGCCACCCGCTGCACGCTTTCAAACGTGCCTTTGGGCAGCTCGGGTTCGGGCCAGGCGATCAGCTTGACGTCGGAAGCCTGCAAAACGGTTCCCGGTTTCAGGGATTTAGCCGCGACGACCAGCATCTTGGACGGAGTGCTGCTCGACAGTTTCGGCGAGATCAGCCCGTAAAAAATCCCCGTTGCGATGATCGCGACCACGAATGCGATGCCCAGCAGTTTGTAATAGTTATCTTTTTTCAT
>JASHWA010000551.1 GCA_030044325.1 Bryobacteraceae bacterium | reverse complement strand
CACCACCGGATCGCAGAGTTTCGAAAAAATCCGCTCGAGCCTTCCCGCAAATGTCTCGCCGCGATAATCGAGCAGCGCCTTGGGCGCGCCCATGCGCCGCGATTCTCCCGCCGCGAGAATAATGCCCGCGATCACTTCAGCAGCGCGCGTAGGTTCTCGTGCGCAAAAATCGACTTCGAAAGCGAGCGCCAATCCGCCCCCGGCGCGCGGCGCACCGCGATCATCTCCGCCACCACCGCAATCGCGATTTCCTCGGGCGATTCCGCGCCGATATCGAGTCCCATCGGCGCGAAGATTTTTTCAAACGCGGAGCGCTCGAAGCCCTCCTTTTCAAGCTCGTGAATCACGGAAATCGTCTTGCGCTTGCTGCCGATCATGGCGACGTATTTCGCGGGCGTGCCCACGGCCCACCGCAGCACGCGCATATCGTCGCGATGCCCGCGCGTGACGATGATCAGGTAGCTCGACGAAGTCACCGCCAGCTTGGGAAAGACCGCTTCGTACTCTTCCGCGTAGGTTTCGTCGGCTTCCGGAAACCGGTCTTTGTTGGCGAACGCCTCCCGGTCGTCAACGATCACCGTCGAAAACCCGGCGAGCGTCGCCACCTTCGAAATGCTTTTGGAGACATGCCCGCCGCCGAAGATAAAAGCGCGGGGTTGCGGCACAATCGGCTCGACGAAAATGTTCAATTGCCCTCCGCAGATCAGCCCGTTATCGTACGCCGCATCCTGGCCGAGGCTGAAGGTGAGGTGCTTCGGCTTTTCCGATTCGATCACCTCGCGCGCCGCGTTCCACACCTCCGCTTCGACGCACCCTCCGCCGATGGTGCCCATCATCGATCCGTCTTCGCGCACCAGCAGCTTCGCGCTCTCATAACTCGGAATGGACCCGCGCACCTGCACGATAGTCGCCAGCGCGCACTTCTGCCCCAGCGAGCGCAGCCGCACGATCTCGTCGAAAATGTCCATTCGGTTCGATTATACCCGGGTGAACTCAACGCAGCAGCCCATTCATCGCCTTGCGGCCTACGACGCAAACGTCGTGCACGCGCGGCATTTCGGACTCGTCACCGGGGGCTCAACGAGCGAAATGCTACAGTGAACGTGATGGATGCGCGGCCGCTGCTTGAAAAATTGGCGAGCGCGCTTCACCATGCCGGGCTGGAAGCAATTCTGATCGGCAACGCCGCGGCAGCCCTGCGGGGCGCGCCCGTGACGACGGTCGATTTTGACTTCTTCTTCCGCAAGACGCCGCGGAATCTTCGAAAGCTGAAAGCCCTCGCAAGAAATCTGGATGCCGTTTTGATGCGGCCGTACTATCCGGTTTCAGACCTCTACCGGCTTATCCGCGAGGATGATGGTCTGCAAGCTGATTTTATGGCGAGCATTCACGGCGTTCGATCGTTTGCCGCCCTCCGGGCAGCCTCCGATCCGGTGAGGCTCGGCGAACACACGCTGCTCGTGGCGAGCCTCGCGGCCATCCTCAAGAGCAAGCAGGCGGCGGGCCGCGCGCGCGACAAAGCCGTGTTGGGTATTCTGAAAGAAACACTTCATGAAGCAGAGGCGCGCCAATCGAAAACAAAAGCTCGCGGCGCTAAAGAAAGAAAGTAATCGCGAGATGATCGAAATGATTCGCCGGCTGATGGACAAACCCATCGAGCAGCGCACGCATTTTCTTCGCAAGCGAATCGGCTTTACCGGTTCGGCGCTGTAGTTATCCTGAAACTCAGTGCCCGACCATTACGACGCAATCATCATCGGCGCCGGCCATAACGGACTCGTCACCGCCGCTTACCTCGCGCGAGCAGGCCGGAAAGTTCTCGTGCTCGAAGCCCGCCAGCTCGTCGGCGGGTGCGCGGTCACGGAAGAAATCTGGCCCGGATATCGCGTCTCGACGGCGTCCTACCTATCCAGCCTCATGCAGGAAAAAGTCGTGCGCGATCTCGAATTGCGCAAGTTCGGCTACGCCGTCGATGCGAAAGATCCTGCGTTTTTCTCGCCGTTTCCCGACGGCTCGCACCTGTTCATGTGGCAGGATCGCGCCAAAACACTGGCCGAAATCGCCAAATTTTCAAAGCGCGACGCCGAAGCGTATCCCCAGTACGAAGCGCATCTGGAAAAACTCGCGGTGGTGGCTGAATCGCTGCTGCTCACTACCCCTCCCAATTTCCCGCCCACCATGCGCGATCTCCCCGAATATCTAAAGCTGCTCGGCAAGGCCAAAGGGCTCTCGCGGCGCGAAGTCGTCGGGCTGATCAAAATCTTCACGCAATCGGCGGCCGATTTCCTGGACGATTGGTTCGAATCCGGCGAGCTCAAAGTCACGCTCGCCACCGACGGCGTGATCGGCGCCAACGGCGGCCCGCGCTCGCCCGGCACCGCTTACATTCTTCTGCATCATTGCATGGGTGGCGTCAACGGCCATCGCGGGTTGTGGGGATTCGTGCGCGGAGGCATGGGCGCAATCTCGAACGCCATCGCCGATTCTGCCCGCGCGCACGGCGCTTCGATTCGCACCGGCTCACCGGTCGCGAAAATTCTCGTAAAAAACGGCCGCGCCACGGGAGTCGCGCTCCAAAGCGGCGAAGAAATTTACTCGGCCGTCGTCGCCAGCAATCTGGATCCCCGCCGGACATTTCTAAAATTAGTGGACGCGCGCGATCTCGACGCCGATTTTCTCCATGCGATCCGCAAATTCCGCTCCGAAGGAACGTCGCTCAAGATGAATCTCGCCTTGAGCGGCCTTCCCGAGTTCAAAGCGCTCCCCGGATCACCGGGCCCCCAGCATCGCGCGACCATGCACATCTGCCCGTCGGTCGAATACATCGAACGAGCCTGGGACGACGCGAAATACGGCCGCCCGTCCCATTCGCCGCTGATCGAGATGACCATCCCCACCCTGTACGATCCCTCGCTTGCTCCCGCCGGCCGCCATATCATGGGAATTTTCTTGCAATATGCGCCTTATTCGTTGGCAGCTTCCAATTGGGACGATCTCCGCGAACCTTATTCGAATCGAATTCTGGACGTAATCGAGGAATATTGTCCGAATATCCGGAAAATCGTCCTGGAGCGGCACACGCTTTCGCCGCTCGATCTCGAGCGCACCTTCGGGCTCACCGGCGGCAATATTTTTCACGGCGAAATGAGTTTGGATCAGATGTTCGTAATGCGCCCGGTGGCCGGCTGGGCAAAATACAAAACTCCCATCAAAGGCCTGTATTTATGCGGCTCCGGCGCGCATCCGGGCGGAGGAGTGATGGGCGCGCCGGGCCACAACGCCGCGCGGGAAATCTTAAAGAACCGCCGCTAGTTCGGGTTTTCTGTAGACCGATCACCAACCCTCACACCGCTCGGGTCGCTTGAGGCGCGACAGTGATGGAGCGCGTTGGCCGATATACATCCAGTCTGCGAAATCCTAAAAAAGTCGCCGGAACTCACGCCGACGCGGCACGTGCGTGCTCTTTCACCGCCCTCTGGATCCCCGGCGCCGCTTTGGCCAGGTCCTCTGCATTCATCACCGGAACGAACTTCACGCTGGCCTTGAATTTCAGGAAGAAAATCTCGGCGATGCCCGGAATCTCGGATGTGTCCTTCATGTCGAAGACGATGAATCCGCTGCGTTCTCCCGCCGCGCTCGCCATAAAATAGGCCGATTCAGGCTTCAGCTTCGCCATAATTTTCTGAAGGGGCTCGCCGAAGCTGCCGTCGATCGCCGCCTGGTTTCCGGCTTCCACCGGAATCGTCATTTGCAACATCATTCGCATCGAGAACGCCCTCCTCGGGCGTGGCCGCGATTATATCACCGGCTATGTCAGAACGGCCGCGGGTGAACGGTCAACGGAGCGCACTTACAGAGTTCCCACGTGGAAGGGATTGAAGTCGCTCTGATAATCGAATGCGTCCAGCCCCTCGGAGCGCTTCAGAAATCCGACGATCGCATAGGTTGCGGGCGTCGCCACCACCTCATAAATCACCTTTCCCAGATACGCCGACCAGGCCAGCGTCACCAGCGTCTTCACCGGCGCCGTTCCTGCGAACCCGATGATGATCAGAATGGTGGTATCCACCAACTGCCCCGTCACCGTCGATCCCACGGTGCGCGTCCATAGCATTTTGCCGCTGGTCCACAGCTTCATTTTGGCGAGCGTGAAGGAGTTGGTGAACTCGCCGCACCAATACGCCACCAGGCTCGCTACGATCAGCCGAGGAATCTGGTAAAACACCGTCGCGAAGGCCTGCTGATTCGGCCAGCCCGGCGCCGGCGGCAGCCAGACCGTGATCAATCCCATGATCGCCAGCAGCCCGTTGGCGACGAATCCCAGCCAGATTGCCCGCCGCGACGCGGCGTACCCGTACACCTCCGTGAACACGTCGCCGAAAATGTAGGTGATCGGAAAAAGAAGCTGCGCGCCGCTGATAACGAACGGTCCGATCTGGCACAGCTTCTGCCCCACCAGGTTCGAAATCAGCAGGACCACCAGAAAAATCGCCAGCAGCAGCTCGAAATGGCGATACGTGCGAAGATCTCGGGCCTGCTCGGCCGCGGGTTTGTGGGTGAGCACGCTACATGGTAGCGCAATCGTTCATCGGCCCACGCTTCGAACCTGAAATTCCTTCACCGCGGCCGCCGCATTGGGCACGAACGGCAGAAATTTGAATTCGCCGCGATCCGATGAGCTCTCGAACGGATCGAACACCGGCCCGTTCCTCGGCTGATGGTCCAGATCGCGCGTCAAATCCAAAATCTCCGGCGCGCGCGGCGTTTTCGGAAGCAGCTTCACGCCCGCTGAAATCAACGCCGCGGGCTTCAAATATCGCGTGATCACCAACTCCCCGTGGGACACCCGGTCTTGCCCGCTCTGTTCCGAAAAACCAACATAAGGATTCGAGCTCATCGCGCTCACCGCCTCGGGCGAAAGAAAACGCGCCGTGGCGCTGTCGTATTCGCGCGTGCGCATGTAGTACAGACCCGTCGTACCTTCCTGCATCACGCCCGCTTCGCCGCGCCAGGTGAACGGATTCATGGTCGCACCGTTTTGGGTCACTGTTTCGCCCATCGGCGTGATCCCGTAGGAATCCGTGACCGTCCCCGTGTCGTCGGTGAGCAGCGTGGCCGATCCGTTTTCGTCGAAATGATAATAGTGCCGCGCATTGGTCGCCGCATCGATCGCGTACAGCAGCTTTCCCTCCGGCGTATAGATGTAATAGCGCAGATCCGCGGGCGCCGAATTGCGCACGATGGCCAGCGATGGCGCCTCGGTCGCGTAATCCCAAACGTAGTTGAGCGTGCCGACAGAATTGGTCACCGACGTTCGCTGCCCGAACGCATCATAAGTGAACGACGCCGCCCCGTCCGCGCCCGAATACGATGTCAGCCTCGACGCAAGGTCCCACGTATAGCTGCGCAGCGCGTCCGTAGTGATGCGCCCATCCGCGTCATACGTGGACGTGGCCACCTCTTCCGCCGCGTCATAAGAAATCGGCAGAGTTCCGGAGGTGATCGCCGCCGCCTGCGTTCCCGTTCGCGTCTCCGAAATCACCCTCCCCGCCGTATCGCGCCCGATCGCGATCGACGTTCCCGCGTCCTCCGTGATCGACGCCACCCGGCCATCCTGATCGTAAGTGAAATGCGTGCTCAATCCGTTGGGCCGCGTGATGGTTGTCAGCTCATGCGCCGCGTCGTAAGCGAGCGTGACCGATCCGCTGATCCAATCCGTCACGCTCGCCAGCAAACCCGCCGAATTGTAGGCGTACTTGACCGTTTTGCCCTGCGCGTAAACAATCGACGCGATGCGCCCGTCCACGTCGCGCGCGATTGTCAATCCGTTCGATCCCGTGACGCGCCCCTCAAAATCGAAACCCAGCGCCACGCCCGTCCCTCCCGTCACCCCGTAAACCGGATCGTAAGTATAGTTGAGCGTGGTTCCGTCCGAATACGAGCGCTCCGTCACATTGCTCGTCGGATCGTAAGTGAAATTCACCGAGCCGAGCGGGAATTGAATGCTGGCCACGCGATTGCGCGAGTCATACGAGTACCCCGTCGCGCGCTTCAGCGGATCGGCGAGCGTGGAAAGCCGCCCTGCCGAATCGTAAACGTAGCTCCACGCATTTCCGTCCGGATCGGTCAATGACGTGACCAGTCCCGCCTTGTCGCGCGCAAGCGCCGTCGAGAACCCGCCTTTCGCAACCGATGCGAGGCTCCCGCGCGGATCGTAAGTGAACGCCGTCGCGACGCCCGTCGGATCGCTGAAGGAAGTCACCCGGCTCATCGAATCGTATGCGGCCGTGTAATTTTCGCCGAGCGGCGTGGTCAATCTGGTCTCCCGGCCCAGCGCGTCGCGAGTGAGCGTTGTGGTGCGCGACAGCGCGTCGGCGATCGAAATCAGCCCGTCTTCTTTGTCGTACCCGAAGCTGGTCGTGTTCCCCGCAGGATCGGTCGAGCCGGTCATGCGATGGTGCGTGTCGCGCGTCACCGC
>JASHWA010000550.1 GCA_030044325.1 Bryobacteraceae bacterium | reverse complement strand
CGTCGCGCAGATGCGCGGACACGGGATTCAGGTACTGCTCCTCTTCCACCACCAACTCGGTCATGTAACCGTGACGGCGCATGATGCCGCGCTCAGTGTACAGGCCGGTGTAACAGAAATCCTGGCGCCCTTCCCGGCAGGCGATGCAGGTCGGAACATGGCACGGCCGTCGCACGGTGAGGACCGCGAGATCGCCTGGCTTGACTCGCGTGACGTTCTTGCCCGTATCGACCACTTGGCCCAGCGATTCGTGCCCGATCACCAGGTACGGCGAGCCCTCCGGCGGCTGGCCGTATTGAAAGCTGACGATTTCCTTATCGGTTCCGCAGATGCCCACGTCGAGCATGCGGACCTTCACCTGGGTGTTGGCGGCCAGCTGCGGCTCGGAATGATCGGTGAGGCCGAAGCGGTGCTCTGAGGGAAACACGGCGATGGCTTTCATTTCGCCTCGATTCTAATCACATAATATGGCGTTTTCGAGAAGGCGTCCGGCTCGAACCATCCGGAGTCGTGCGTGAGGATTTCGAAAAAGTAGATCACGTTGGTTTCGCTCGGAGGGAGGGTGAAGGTGAGCGACGGCGCCGCGGGTTTTTCGATCACGCTCGAAAGTCCCGGCGCGCCCGCCGCGCGATAGTGCAGGCGCACCGCGCGAATTTCTTTCACCGCGCTGATGGTGATGGTCACGCTGATCGGCTGGCCGGCGGGCGCGGAGCGAACCGGAACGTCGGTAATCGACGGCCTGGCCATCGCGCGCGCGGGCGGTGGGATCTCCTGGCTTGCAGGCGGATCGTTATGATGCGCTTCGGCGCGGTCGAGGCCGATCTGCGCCGCGGCCAGATCCATGTAGGATTCCGCGGACTTGAAATCCTTGCGCGCGTCCTTCAGCGAATCGGTATTACCGGTCGCATCGAAGATTTCGACCGAATTCTTCGCCCGAAGCATGTGCGCCTGGTAGCGCGCCAGGCGCGCCAGGAGCTGGATATCCGGCATGGGCGACGCATCGAGCGGCGCAACCTCCGCGAGCAGCGCGTCGGCGATTTCGAGCGGCGTGCGCTTCGCCGAAGCCGTGCGATGCAGGCGATCCGCGACCGCCTCCGGGACGGTCGCGATCCAATCGCTCGCCTCCGATGCGTGAATCGGAACGAACGCCGCGGAGGCGTTAGCTTCGGGTGACGTGCCGGCGTCCGGATCGGCCGCCAGCGCCTGGGCGAGCAGCGCGATCACGCGCGATGCGGGCGTCAGCTCGGCGGGAGTTCCTCCATGCGCCGAACGCGCCTGCGGATCGTAGGCGAGAGATCCCCACATCCAATACAGCAGCGCGTGATTCTTGAACTCGCGCGGCAGGTCGACATGGAATCCCGCGGGCGAATCCGCCGGTTCGGAGTAGATCGCGACGCGGCTCTTCTGGGCCGCGTCGAGGAAATCCGGGGCCGCGAGCGATCCTACCGGCTCCAGCGCGACCCTCCTGCCGATCTCATGCAATGCCGCGAACACAAAATCGCGAAAATATTCGACGTCCGGCGAATCGCTACGCCATTCGATGGTGCGGATCAGCGGGCACGCCGCGAGCAGCGCGTGCAGATCCTCGCGAACGCCGGCGCCCGGCGCGGAGGATTGATGTTCCCAGATGCCCAGTGTGAAATCGATCCCGAACTCCGCCGCCAATTGAGAAATCGATGCGAGCCTGGCCGCGCTCGAATACGGGGGATCGAGAAACACCAGCGTGAAGCGGTTGAAGCGGTCGCGCGCCAGCGTATTGAAATAATCGGTCCAGTCGAAGGCTTCGATTTCGGATGCGTGAACGAACATTCGCGTCCCGCGCACGTGAATCAACGGCGTGGCCTGCACCTGTTTCAGCCGCCCGGTGGCGCGAATCTGATCGGCCGCGTCCAGCAGTCCGTACATCAGCCCGCGCAAATCGCCGCCGGTGATGTGCGCTCCGCCGTATTTGTAAGGCTCGATGCGATAAGTTTCAGCTGGGTCGAGCGTCAGCTCGTATTTCACCTTCCATTTCAGATTGCGTGAAGCGAGCGCGGCGTTGAAATCGGCCACGCCGAATTCCACGGGTCCGGCCAACGCGGAGGTCGCGAGCAAACCAATAAGGAAGGGAATTCTAAACCGCACCCTATGGTCGCGGCTCGGGGAGTGCCAGCTTACACGTGCTCCTTCATCAATCGACGACAACGTTCCAACCCCTCCTTGAAAGATCCCAATAAATCACCGCGCCCGCCGCAATCCCCGCCGCGAGCAGCGCCAATCCCACCCCCGCTTCATGCAACAGCAGCTTCCCCGTTCCGAAAAGAACTCCGTAAATCAGCACGCAGCCCGCGATCCAGTCGGCCAGGTTCGAAAGGCCGTCGCGCGCGGGTTTGATCTCCGGTTTCATTCGCGCGATTCGTTTCCATCCCGCCACCGACGGCCGCGTGCGCGCGTAAAACGAAATCAGCACGTCATCCGGTTCCGGCCGCGTCAGAAATGTCGCGGCGAGCCAGACCACCGTGGTGATCGCGACCGTAATGATCATGATCCAAGCGAATTCGACCGGCTTGTCCGTATCCAGCTTCCAAATCGTCTGCAGCGACGCGGATACGAGGAACGCGGAGATCATCGCCGAAACCTCGCTCCACGCGTTGATTCGCCACCAGTACCAGCGCAGCAGCAGAACGCTGCCTGTCCCCGCGCCCGTCACCACCAGCAGCTTCCACGCTCCCGCAATCGAATCCATGTAGAACGTGACCAGGGCCGAAACCAGCGTCAACAGCACCGTCGCCAGTTGCGAAATCCGCACGTAATGCCGCTCGTCCGCGCGCGGCTTCAAGAAGCGGCGATAGAAATCGTTCACCAGGTAGCTCGCGCCCCAGTTGAGTTGCGTCGCGATGGTGGACATGTACGCCGCCGCAAACGCCGCCACCATCAACCCGCGCAGCGACGGCGGAAGATACGCGATCATCACGCGGACGTAGCCGGTTTCCGGTTTTTCCAGGCCCGGAAACAGAATCAGCGATGCGAGCGCCACCAGGATCCACGGCCACGGCCGCAGCGCGTAGTGCGCGATGTTGAACCACAGCGTCGCGAGCAGCGAATTCTTTTCGTCTTTCGCCGAAAACATGCGCTGCGCGATGTACCCTCCGCCGCCCGGTTCGGCTCCCGGATACCACGTCGCCCACCAGTTGAGCGAAATATACACCAGGAACGTGATCAGCGGCATCCACGCCGAATTTAAATCCGGAACGAAATTGAGCACGCTGCCCTGGTTGCCCCGCGCCGCGTCGATTACGGCGAGCTTCGCTTTCATCGCGTCGATTCCGCCCACCGCGCGCACCGCGAATACCGCCAGCGCGATTACCATCCCCATCTTGATCACGAATTGAAACACGTCGGTCACCAGCACGCCCCACAATCCGCTCAGCGTGGAGATAAAGGATGTGAGCGCGATCATGCCGATCACGATCGCCAGCGCCTGCAGCTTGGTTACGCCCAGCACCAGCGTCAGAATATCGACCATCGCTTTGTTCACCCATCCGAGGATGATGCAATTGATCGGAATGCCCAGGTACAGCGCCCGAAACCCCCGCAGAAATGCAGCCGGTTTACCCGAATAGCGGATTTCGCAGAATTCGATGTCGGTCATCACTCCGGAGCGGCGCCACAATCGGGCGTAGAAGAAAACGGTGAGCATTCCGCTCGCGACGAAGCACCACCACAGCCAGTTGCCCGCGATTCCGCCCACCGCGACCATCCCCGTCACCGCCAGCGGCGTATCGGCTGCGAACGTGGTCGCGACCATGGACGTTCCAGCCAGCCACCAGGGGACGTTGCGCCCGGAGAGGAAGAATTCGTTGACGCTCGAGCCGGCCCGCGCCTTGTAATAAAACCCGATCGCCAGGTTGAACAGGAAGTAGAGGCCGACAACGGCCCAGTCGAGCGGGGTTAGGCGCACTAAGCAGGCCATTATACCGTGCGTAGTCCGCGCTCCGTAGACGAACCACGATCCAACCGTCCCCCCTTTTTGACCATCCGCGTAGGGCAATTCAGGGATCGCTCGCGTTACCTTCCCTGTTTAAGCTGGAACTGGGAGAATACGGAAATGGGAAGCCGCCTGCGCGTTGTGCTGTATTGTTTGTTGGCCGGCCTCGTCGGCGTGATCGTCGGCTCGCGCGCCTGGAACAATTACATGCGGCCCGCGGATGTTTCCGCCGCGCCGGCTGCGGCGGCGGCCGCGCCCACGGCTGCGGGAATTCAAACCAGTTTCGCGCCGATCGTCGATCGCGCCCTTCCGGCCGTGGTCAACGTCTCGGCCGCTCGCGTGGTGCGCAATCCCGGCGCGGGAATGTCGCCGTTTTTCATGGATCCGTTCTTCCGCCAATTCTTCGGCAACGATTTCGGCCAGCAATTTCGCGGGCCCAGCCAGGCGCGGCAGACCAGCCTCGGCTCGGGCGTGATCGTCAAATCTGACGGTTATATCTTGACCAACAACCACGTGATCGACGGGGCGACGGACATCAAGGTGACCCTGCTCGACAAACACGAATACAAGGCGAAAGTGGTCGGCGCGGATTCGCGAACCGATCTGGCCGTGTTGAAAGTCGATGCGCGAGACCTGGCGGTGCTGCCTTTCGGCGATTCGTCCAAAGTGCGCGTGGGCGACCTGGTGCTCGCCATGGGCGAGCCGTTCGGAATCGGCCAGAGCGTGACCATGGGCATCATCAGCGCGAAAGGCCGCAGCAACGTCACCGAAATCGGCGGCTATCAGGATTTCATCCAGACCGATGCGGCCATCAATCAGGGCAACTCCGGCGGCGCGCTGGTGGACGTTCGCGGCGATCTGATCGGAATCAATACCGCCATTCTCACGCATGGCGGCGGCGGGAATGAAGGCGTCGGATTCGCGATTCCCGCCAACATGGCGCACGCGGTAATGGAGCAGATGATTTCGCACGGAAAAGTCGTGCGCGGATATATGGGCGTGCACGTGCAACCCATTGAGCCCTCCATGGCCGAATCGTTCCACCTCACCGATACGCGCGGCGCGCTGATCAGCATGGTCGCTCCCGGCTCGCCCGCGGCGCAGGCCGGCATCCAGACCGGCGACGTGATTACGGAGATCAACGGGGAGGCTATCGAAAATTCCAATCAACTTAGTGCGCGGGTCGCCCTGATTTCGCCCGGCACCACCATTCGCGTGAAATTCCTGCGCGATGGCGCGGCGCATGACGTGAACGTGAAGCTCGCCGAATATCCCGCGGATCAGGCGCAGGCGCGCACGCCCGCGCCAGGCCGATTCTTCGAGAACCAGTCGAGTGCGTTGAGCGGCGTCACCGTGCAGAATCTCGACGCCGATGCTCTGCGCCAGTTGCGCCTTCCGGCCTCGACGCG
>JASHWA010000549.1 GCA_030044325.1 Bryobacteraceae bacterium | reverse complement strand
CCCATCGTCGAACCCGGCCTGGTCGGCACTTCGAGCGGCGCAGCCTTCGGCGCCTCGCTCTTCTATGTATTCGGCGCGCTGCTCAGGATCAATCTCGGCGGCTGGACCCTCCCGCTGGTCGCCTGCGCCGGAGGCGTGCTCTCCACCTATCTCGTCTTCGCTCTCGCGCACACCCGGAACGAAGGCCGCAGCTCGATTCTTCGTCTGTTGCTCACCGGCCTGGCCATCAACGCGCTGTTCATGAGCGGCATCGGATTTCTTTCCTATGTAGCGCGCGATCCCGCCGCGCGTTCCATTATCTACTGGAACCTCGGCACCCTCTCCGGCGCAGACTGGAATTCGGTTCTCGTGGTGGGCGTGGCCACCATCGGCGGACTGGTGCCCGCGATGATCTTCGCCAAGCCCCTCAACGCCCTGATGATCGGCGAGGACGAGGCTACCGCCCTCGGCGTCAACGTCCCGCGTCTCAAGTGGATGGTTCTCACTATCAACGTCCTGATGGTCGCCGTGGCGACCGCATTCACCGGCGTCATCAGCTTCGTCGGCCTGATCGTCCCGCATATTCTGCGCATCATCCGCGGTCCCGACAATCGATTCCTCATCCTCGGCAGCGCGCTGCTCGGCGGCATCCTGCTGAGCGTCGCCGACCTCATCGCGCGCGTCTCGTTCCGTCCCGCCGAGCTGCCCATCGGCATCGTCACCGCGGTTGTCGGCGTTCCCGTCTTTCTTTCGCTCCTTCGCAGCCGCGATTACCTCTCGTGAAAGCATGCTGACCGCCGATAATCTCGTCTTCCGGGCCGGCCGCCGCGTCCTGATCGACTGCGTGTCCGCGCGTTTTGAGCCCGCTCGATTGCACCTCGTCATCGGCCCTAACGGCGCGGGCAAATCGACCCTCATCCGGCTCCTCTCGCGGCTCCTGCGGCCCGCCGCCGGGCAGGTGCTCTACGACGGCAACGACATCGCGCATCGCAAGGAACGTGAACTCGCGCAGTATCGCGCCGTCCTTTCGCAGGCCGTCGAGGTCGCGTTCTCTCTTCCCATCCGCGAGCTGGTCCTGATGGGCCGTTATCCGCATTTCACCGGGCGTCCCGGCGCAGCCGACCTTCAGATTTGCGAGGAGGTCATGCACTACTTCGACGTCGAGGAAATGGCCGATCGCAGCTATGGCACGCTCAGCGGCGGCGAGAAGCAGCGCGTGCAGTTTGCCCGCGTGCTCGCCCAGATCTGGCGTCCGCTCGACGGCGCGACGCGCCTTCTTTTCCTCGACGAACCTCTCACCTTCCTCGATATTCGTCACCAGCTCGATTTCATGGAGAAGGTGCGCGCCTTCGCATCCCAAAAGGACGTCGTCGTGGTCGGAGTGGTGCACGATCTGAATCTCGCCGTGCAGTTCGCCGATCGCCTGCTCCTGCTCCATGAAGGCCGCATCCTCGCCGACGGCGCCACCACGGACGTGCTCACCGCCGAACATCTGCGCACCGCCTTCGCCGTCGCCCCCGTGCTGCTGACCAACCCCGCCACCGGCAAAGCCCACCTGGCCTTCGAGAACCCCGCCGCCAGCCCGCAATGATGCCGCGGGCGATACCCTGAGGCGCAACAGTAATGGAGCGCGTTGGTCGGTGAACGGCTCATAATAACCATCGTGGACGCTAACATCCGCATTCGCCACGCTCTCCTGACAGACGTGCCCGCGCTTACCGCCCTCATCGACGCATCCGTCCGCGTGCTCCAAGCCGGCGACTACTCGCCTCAGCAGATTGACGGCGCACTCGGCACCGTCTTCGGCGTCGATACCCAGCTCATCGAAGATCGCACCTACTTCATCGCCCAAACGGACGGTGAGCCGCCGCAAATCGTCGGCTGCGGCGGTTGGAGCAAACGCAAAACCCTGTTCGGCAGCGATCACGCCGCCGGCCGCCAGTCGGCGCTGCTCGACCCCGCCACCGAGAACGCCAGAATTCGAGCATTTTTCGTCCATCCCAACTGGGCGCGCCGCGGAATCGGCAGCCTGATTCTCCAGGCGTGCGAACAAGCCGCACGCGAGGCGGGTTTCACCGGCTTCGAGCTCGGCGCGACCCTCACCGGCGAACGCCTCTACACCGTCCGCGGTTATCGCGCGGTCGAGCGATTCGAAACGCCGCTCGCCAACGGCGTCTCATTGCCGGTCATTCGCATGGTCAAGCGAGCCGGCGGGTGACGATCCCTACTCGGCGTAGACGCTGCGCACGAACGCGGCGACGTTCAGGTTGGGCCAATCCGGATATTTCGATTTGAGCTCGCTCGAAAGCTGTTTCCCGGCATCCTCCGCGCTCACGCCTTTCGATTTGAGCGCCAGCGCGCTCGTGCGCACATCCGCGATGAACCGTTTTTCCATCGCCACCATCGATCCGTCGCCCGGCGCGCTGTGATCCGGCAAAACGTGCAGCGCATTCAGCCCCTCCACCTTGTCGAGCACCTTCAGCCAGCTCGCAGGCGTCCCGCCGTCGCCGTAAATATTCGGTACGACCTTGTTCTGCACCACGTCGCCCGAAATCAGCGTGCGATCCGGCTCGATAAACGTCAGCTCGTCGCCCTTGGTGTGCGCGCCGCCGAACCACAGCAGCCGCGCCGTCACGCCGCCCAGATCGAGGTCCGCTTCGCTCTCGAACGTCACATCCGGCGAGCGTAAAGTCGCATTCTGAAGCAGCTCCTTCCACTGCGCCGACCGGCCCGCGAACATATCCACCATCTCTTGGCCGTGCTTTTCCATTTCCTGCTGCTGCACGGTGTTGCGAATCAGCACCGTTCCCTCGGGAAATCCCGCTTCTCCCGCGGCGTGCTCGGGATGAAAATGCGTGGTGGTCAGAAACAGCTTGCGGTTTTGCGGCGCGAGCTTCGCCGCAACCCGCGCGATGGTCGCCCCGTTCTTCGGCCCCAGCCCCGTATCCACCACCAGCGTCGCCCGGTTTCCCACCACGATCCCGATATTGGGAAAACCCATGATCGCCCAGACATGATCGGAAATCTGAACCGCGTTTTCCCCGAGCACCGCCTGGGTTTGAGCCAACGCAGTCCCCGCAGCCATCGCCAGCAGCATCATCTTCATGCATCCCGTTGTATCACGCCCGCAAGCGAGCCGCGGCAGTAATGCCGCCGGCCTTGTAGGCAAGCCCCGCCGGTCACGGCGGGGATCACTCGCCGCATTTTCGGCAGAGCCGTGACACAACCACACGACCATTCGTACAATAAGAACACATCCTTCAAGGAGGATCGGAATGAGCGGGGTCAGATTACTCGTTGGAACAAGAAAAGGCGCTTTTGTTTTAACCTCCGACGCCAAACGCGACCGTTGGGACTTGAGCGGTCCGCATTTCGCCGGCTGGGAAATCTATCACGCCAAGGCGTCGCCCGCCGATCCCGAGCGCATCTACGCGTCGCAGTCGAGCGGATGGTCCGGCCAGGTCGTTCAGCGCTCGAGCGACGGCGGAAAAACCTGGGAAGTCGTGGGAAATAAATTCGCGTACCAAGGCACGCCCGGAACGCATCAGTGGTACGACGGCACGCCGCATCCCTGGGAGTTCAAGCGCGTCTGGCATCTGGAACCTTCGCTTACCGATCCCGACACCGTTTACGCGGGCGTCGAAGACGCGGCCATTTTCCGCTCCACCGACGGCGCACAAACCTGGCAGGAGCTGCCCGGCCTGCGCAATCACGCTTCCGGCCCGCACTGGCAGCCCGGCGCCGGCGGAATGTGCCTCCACACCATCATTCTCGATCCCTCCGATCCCAAGCGAATGTTCATCGCCATCTCCGCGGCCGGCGCGTTTCGCACCGACGATGGCGGCGAAACCTGGAAGCCCATCAATCGCGGCCTGCATTCGGGCTTCATGCCCGACCCCGCCGCCGAAGTCGGCCACTGCGTCCATCACGTCGCCATGCACCCGTCGCGTCCCGGCGTCCTGTTCATGCAGAAACACTGGGACGTGATGCGCAGCGACAACGCGGGCGATCTCTGGACCGAGGTGAGCGGCAATCTCCCCACCGATTTCGGCTTCGTCATCGACGTTCACGCGCACCAGCCCGACACCATTTACGTCGTCCCCATCACCAGCGATGCCCTGCACTATCCGCCCGACGGCAAACTGCGCGTCTACCGCAGCCGCTCCGGCGGAAACGAATGGGAGCCGCTCACCCGCGGCCTCCCGCAATCGGATTGCTACGTCAACGTCCTGCGCGATTCCATGTCCGTCGATTCGCTCGATCCCTGCGGCGTCTATTTCGGCACCACCGGCGGCCAGGTCTACGCATCCGCCGATGCCGGCGACAACTGGACCCCCATCGTCCGCGACCTTCCCGCGGTGCTCTCCGTCGAAGCGCAGACCCTCGAATGATCCGTGTCGTTTTGCCCGCCCATCTGCGATCGCTCGCCGGAATTCAAGGCGAGGTGACGCTGGACGTTCCTGGCCCGGTCACGCAGCGATCCGTTCTCGATGCGCTCGAAGCGCGCTACCCCGCGCTGAGCGGCACCCTCCGCGACCAGGTCACCGCCGAACGCCGCGCCTTCATCCGCTTTTTCGCCTGCCGCGAGGATCTTTCCCACGAATCCCCCGACGCGCCCCTCCCCGCCGCCGTCGCGTCCGGCGACGAACCCTTTCTGGTCATCGGCGCCATCGCCGGCGGCTAGAGCCGCGGCAGTCATGCCGCGGGTTACATCAAACCACCGGAACCTTTTCCTCCCCGCCGCCGTAGTTTTAAACATGCGACTGTTCGCCGACCTCCGCTACGCCTGCCGCGCCATCGCCCGCAGCCCCGCGTTTGCCATCATCGCGATTCTCTCCGTCGCGCTCGGCGTCGGCCTCAATTCGGCGACTTTCAGCTATGTCGATTCCTTGCTCTTGCGACCGCTTCCGGCGCCCGATCCCGATCGCGTCATCACCATTTTTTCGACCACCCGCGGATCGCAAACCGGCGCGTTGTCCTATCCCGCCTACACCGACCTGCGCGATCACACCCACTCCTTCTCCGCGCTCACCTGTTACGAGCTCATGCCCATGGGTCTCAGTCCCAGCCGCGACTCGGCCGCGCAAACCAACCTCGGCGTTCTCGCCAGCGGAAATTTTTTCTCCGGCCTCGGCATCCACATCCCCATCGGCCGCGCCTTCCGTCCCGAGGAAGACACCGTCCCCGGCCGCGACCTGGTCGCCGTGATCAGCTACTCCCTGTGGCAGCGAATGTTCGCCTCCGACCCCGCCATCGCCGGCCGCAAAATCCGCGTCAACTCCGCCGAATTCACCATCATCGGCGTCGCGCCCGAAAATTTCAGCGGACCCGAAGCCTTCGTCCTGCCCGATATCTACCTCCCGCTCAACTCCTATCCGCAGTCCGTCCCCAACGAGGACGCCGATTTCCTCACCTCGCGCCAGCACCACTGGTTCACCGTCTACGGCCGCCTCAACCCCGGCGCGACCCTCGAGCAGGCGCAAGCCGAGCTCTCCATCGCCGCCCGCCGTTTCGCCGATCAATACCCCGACTCCGATCGCGACCGCGGCCTCGCCGTAATGACCTATCTGCGCGGCCGCTACGCCCGCGATCCCATGGATGGCAACCTCTCGTTCATGCTGCTCGGCATCACTCTGCTCGCGCTGCTCATCGCCTGCGCCAACGTCGCCAATCTCATGCTCGGCCGCGGCGCCGCGCGCGCCAAGGAAATCGCGATCCGCATGGCCATCGGAGGCAGCCGCTGGCAGCTCGTGCGCCAGCTTCTGCTCGAAAGCCTGCTGCTCGCCCTTCTCGGCGGCATTGCTTCGCTCGCCGTCGCCTTCGGCACCATGCGCCTGTTTCAATCCATCCCGCTGCCCGCCGATTATCCGCTCTCGCTCGGCCTGCGCATGGACACGCGCATGCTCGCCTTCGCCTTCGCCGTCACCATCGCCACCGGACTCCTGGTCGGACTCCTGCCCGCCTTGCGCTCCACCCGCGCCGATCTTTCGAGTACCATCAAGTCCGGCGATCAGGGACCCTCGCGCTCCCTCTGGCGCGGACGCCTCGCTCCGCGCAACCTGCTGGTCATCGCGCAGCTCACCTTCTCCGCCGTCCTGCTGGTCCTTTCCGTTTTCTTCATCCGCGGTTTCGACTTCGCCCGCTCCGTCAGCCCCGGCTTCCGCATCGATCACACCCTGTTCTTTGCGATCAACACCAGCCTGGTCCGCTATGACCAATCCAAAACCCGCGATTTCGAGCGCAAACTCGTCGACCGCCTGCGCCAACAGCCCGGCATCACCGATGCCGCCGTCTCCTGGACCATCCCTTTCAACCCCGGCCAGATGGACCAATCCAGACTGATCGCCGACGGCTACCAGCGTAAAGCCGGCGAAGAGTACCCTGCGGCCTGGACCAACTTCATCGATGAACATTTCATGCCGCTGATGGAAATGCCCATCCTGCGCGGCCGCAACTTCAGCTCGGCCGACACCCAAACCTCGCCGCCCGTCGCCATCGTCAACGAAACCCTCGCCGCGCGCCTGTGGCCCGGCCGCGACCCGATCGGCCGGACCTTCCGTGTCGACACCCCCGATTCCAAGCCCGTCGAAGTCGTCGGCGTCACCAAAACCGGCAAGTACGCCTACTGGGCCGAACCGCCACAGATGGCCGTCTGGTTCCCTCTCGCGCAGCGCTATCAAACGCACCTCTATGTCGAAATGCGCACCCAAGGCGATCCCGCCGGCATGGCCGCCGTCGCCCGCGCGCGGGTCCGCGCCCTCGATCCCGACATGCCCATCGCCCACATGAGCACCATGCAGGCTTTTTATCACGACCGCTTCATGCTTGGCCCCCGCCTGCTCGCGCAACTGATCACCGGAATCGGCCTCATCGGACTGGTGCTCGCGGTCATCGGCCTGTACGGCGTGGTCGCCTATTCGGTGAGCCGCCGGACGCGCGAAATCGGCATCCGCATGGCGATCGGCGCGCGCCCCGCGCTCGTCCTCCGCATGATCCTCGCGCAGGGCCTCGCCTTCACCGCCGCCGGCCTCGCCGTCGGAATCGCGATCGCCATCCCCGCCGGCGGCTTCATGCAGGATTTCGTCGCAGGCGCCACCGCCCACGATCCGCTGACCATCCTCGGCGTCGGCGCCATCCTCACCCTCGTCATGCTCGCCGCCTGCGCCATCCCCGCCCGCCGCGCCTCGCGAATCGACCCGACCCAAGCGCTGCGCCAGGAGTGATCCGACCCACCGCCCGGTTCCCACTACCCACTCCCCGAATTCTGATATCATCGCCCCTTCATGCGAAAATCCGCCGGCTTCGCGATCCTCACCCTGTTCCTCATCAACATCCTCAACTTCTACGACCGCAACGTCGCCGGCGCCGTCGTCGAACCGATGCGCAAGGAGTTCCATCTCACCGATTTTCAAATCGGCTTCCTGACCACCGCCATGACCGTCCTCTACGCCATCATCGGCGTCCCCCTAGGCCGCGTCGCCGACGTCTGGTCGCGCAGAAAACTCCTCGCCATGGGCGTCGCCATCTGGAGCGCGCTCACCGCCTTCACCTATTTCGCCGCCAATTACTCGATGGTCCTGGTCTCCCGCCTCGGCGTCGGCGTCGGCGAAGCCACCTGCGCGCCCACTGCCACCAGCTGGCTCGGCGATCTGGTCCCCGTCACCCGCCGCGCCCGCGTGCTGGGACTCTTTATGCTCGGCGTCCCCGTCGGCGGCGCGCTCAGCTATTTTTTCAGCGGCCCCATCGCCCATCTCTACGGCTGGCGAGTCGCCATGATCGTCGCCGCCGCGCCCGCCCTGCTCCTGATTCCCGCCCTCATCTCCCTCACCGAACCCGAGCGCGGCGCATCCGAAACCCACCGCGAGCCCCCGCCCACCGGCTCCATGTGGATCGTCCTCAGAATTCCGACTCTGTGGTGGATCATCGCCTCCGGCGCGCTGGTCAACTTCAATATGTACGCCATCGGAACCTTCATGCCCGCCATGTTCGGCCGCATTTACCACCTGAACGTCGGCACCGCGGGTATCGAAACCGGAATCGTCTACCTGATTGGCGGAATCGCCGGTGGAGCGCTCGGCGGATGGTCCGGCGATCACATCATCCGCACCCATAAAAACGGCCGCCTGTGGATGTGCGCCGCCTTCGCCTTCATCGGCGCGCCCTTCGCCTACTACGCCAGCATCGCCGCCGAGCTCACCATGGCCGTCATCCTCTGGACCGTCCTGTAC
>JASHWA010000548.1 GCA_030044325.1 Bryobacteraceae bacterium | reverse complement strand
ATCAGCGCCAGGTGCAATCCGCGGCCGCGGAATTTTTCGAGGGTGCTATCGGCGAACAGCAGCGCCAGGTTCGAGCGATGGTTCATTGCCGCTGCGGCTGCCGGTGCTCCATGTACTGTTGCGATCCACGCGGTGGTGTTTTCTAGTCCGAATAAGCGCCGGCCGACGTCCCATTCGAGCTGGCTGAACCCGGAACGTGAAAAAAAACCTTGGAGCATAGTTTCCGACCACATGCGCTCGTCCTCAGCGATGTGCATGCGGGCGTCCGGGCTGCCGGCGGCCGCACCTGCCAGAACGCTATTGCATTCGACAATGCGGTAGCCGCGTTCGCCCAGAAGTTCGAGCATGGTCCAGTGCGCGTGCGGGCAGAGATCGAGGTTGATGGCCGCTCCGCGGGACCGGTAAAAATCTTCGAGGCGATCGAACTCGGCTGCGCTCACCGGACCGTTCAATCCCATCCCGATCGCATGGGTGAGGGGCGAGCCGACGCCGCAGAACGCCGCAAATCCGCCGGCGATCTCGATCGATTCTCCGCAGCCGGCCGCGTTCAGCGCTTCTCCGCCTTCGATGCGCCGCGCAAGCGCAATGTCGCTGAACACTGTTATGCTTGCCCCATATGCGAATCGGCGTGTTTACCCCATTACTATCGCAGTTTCCGCTCGAAAAAGTTTTTGAGAAGCTGCGCTCGCTGAATATCTCGACGGTGGAGCTCGGAACGGGAAACTATCCCGGCGATCCGCACTGTAAATTATCGATGCTTCAGGATCGCGCGGCGCTGAAGGATTTCAAGCAGAAATTCGCCGACAACGGATTCACCATCAGCGCGCTCAGCTCGCATGGGAATCCGCTGCATCCGGATCGCGCTGTGGCGAAGGCTTTCGCGGAGACGAGCAAGCAGACCATCCGGCTGGCGGAAAAGCTGGAGGTGCCGGTGGTGATCGATTTTTCGGGCTGCCCGGGCGATAGCGACAAGGCGAAGTATCCGAACTGGGTGACGTGTCCGTGGCCGCCGGAATATCTGGATCTGCTCGAGTGGCAGTGGGAGAAAAAAGTGGCGCCGTATTGGATCAAGCACGCGAAGTTCGCTGAAGATCACGGCGTGAAGGTCGCAATCGAGATGCATCCGGGGTTTGTGGTGTACAGTCCGGAGACGGCGCTGAAGCTTCGCGCGATCGCGGGGAAAAGTATCGGCTGCAATTACGATCCGAGCCACATGTTCTGGCAGGCGATCGACCCGATCAAAGCGATTCGCGTGCTGGGCGATGCGATTTTCCATGTGCACGCCAAAGACACGCAGATTTACGACGCGAATCTGCCGAAGACGGGCGTGCTCGATACGAAGAAGTACACCGATGAGCGCAATCGCGCGTGGATTTTCCGTGCCTGCGGCTACGGCCACGCTTATACCTGGTGGACGGAGTTCATTTCGACGCTGCGCATGTTCGGATACGATTACGTGCTGTCGATCGAGCACGAGGACACGCTGATGTCGCCGGACGAGGGGTTGACGAAAGCGGCGGCTTTCCTGAACCAGATCGTGATTCGGGATCAGCCTACCGCGCCCTGGTGGGTGTAGATCAGTACGCGTCTTCCGTGAAACGCCCGGCGCGAAAATTCATGAATTTACCCGCGGCATGGCTGCCGCGGCTCGCTATCTGGAGACGGGCGAGTCTTGGCCGTTCATGAACGTGAATGAGCGTGAATGTGGCGCTCTAAACGCGAGGCCAAGCTTTACCGATTCCGGCGCTGGTGTGAAGCGGATGCGGACTGGATTTCGGTTAGCGGCTCGATCCGCTCGGCAAGGAACGCGTTCAACTCCGCGGCGGGATGTTGACCATCCGGGAGCCGCAGTTTGGGATCCTTTCGCTCCGGCCAGTCGCAATCGATGTAGCGAATGTGTTGGGAATCGAGAAACGCGCGATAATCCTGGCGTTCCTGGTCGGTCAGGTCGAACAGCAACACCGTGAATTTGCCGGAGGCGGAACGCACCACTGCATTCATCTTGACCAGCAGCGCCTCGGTAGATTGCCGTTTCGCCCGTACGCGCGCATATGACTTCAGGATCAACGTGTAATCATCAGCCAGCGCGGCGACCCGGAAACGGCGGGCGAGGGACCAGACGAGCTCGCCGGAGGATGTTCCTTCAGTAAGCTCGCCGCGTGAGAATCCGACGTAGGGAAAAAACAATCCCGGCGGCGGACGTTTCATCACCCGGACAAATGACGGCGACCCGGCGTTGCGGTCCTCATGGAACGAGTTGAAGAGATAGTACACGGAAGCGGACTCGTGCAGGCGCAGTTTCATGGCGAGATACGACTGATAGGTTCCGTACAGCCCGGCGCCGAAATTGGAGACCTGTGCTTCCGGATGCCGCTTCTGGACCATCCAGGGGAGAGTCTGGCCGTCGGAGAGTCCGTAGCCTTCGATGTAGGAGTCGCCGAAGAACAGGACCTGGGGCTTCGCCGGATCGTGCGGCGGTTCCTGTTCGGAGGTCGCGCGCCGGCCTTGGCTCCAATTGGTCACCTGGCGCGGATGGCCGATGTCGGAGCGATCGGACCAAACGACGGTGAACTGGCCGGGGCGCGCTTTCCAACCCAGGTTGGCGTCGGGTTCATATTCGGGAGCACCGCCTCCCCAGGCCGGGTCGAGCCCCCACCAGTTCGGATATCCGCCAAGCCACAGAATTCCTTCCGCGCCAGCGAGACCGACGGTCAGCGCGATCAATCGGGCGAGGATCAGGACAGAGCGGCGCGGCGTGCGGGCGGGGGGCATCCATCGGTTTGATCGGCCGAAAAGGGCCGGCGCATTAGGGAGGCGTCACCACCCCACCATCAGTCGTGCCGGAGTGCAATGACCGGATCGACACGAGCGGCGCGGCGCGCGGGCAGGATGGACGCGGCGAGCACGATCGCCAGAAAAATCAGCAGCACGGCGGCGAAGGTCAACGGATCGGCGCCGCTCACGCCCGCGATCAACTGGCCAGTGAAATTATGGGCAGCGAAGGCGAGCGCGATTCCGGCGGCGAGTCCCGCGCCGACCCAGACGAGCGAACGCTCGAGCACCATCCGCAGCACCTGCGCCTGGCGCGCGCCAAGGGCCATGCGAATCCCGATTTCGCGCGTACGCCGCGCGACCACGATGTGCAGCACGCCGTAAATTCCGACCGCGGCGAGAGCCAGCGCGATCAGCGCGAAAGTTCCCAGCCAGGAGGCTCCCCATTCATAAATCGAGAGCGTGCGGTACAAGTATTGGGGCATGTCGCGGACGCCGAATAAGGGAAGCGAAGGATCGAGACGGTTCATTTCCTCCCGCACCGCGGGCATAAGCGAAGCGGCATCGCGGCGGCTCCGCATCACGACCTCGATCATCGGCGGGGGGTCCTGCACGGCGGGAGTGAAGGTGAAAGAAAACGCGGGTTCGCCGAAGCTGATGTATTTTCCATTGCGCGCAATCCCGACCACCTGATACAAAGTTCCGCCCTTCGAAAACGAAAACCGCCGGCCGAGGGCGTTTTGCGCCGATCCCCAGTAACGCCGCGCCATGATTTCGTTGATCACCGCGACCCGCGTGGAGTTCGCGGTGTCGCGATCGTCAATGGCGCGTCCCGCGAGGATATCGGTGCCCATGGTGTTGAAATAGTGCGGGCTGACACGGCTGTGGCCGGAGAGATTCTGCTCGTGATCGGAGCGCGGCTGCCAGCCTTCCGGAAAAACCGACTCGGGTCCGCCGTAGGCGTCGAGCGGCAGCGGATAGGCGAACGCGGCATCGTCGACGCCGGAAATGGAACGCAGACGGTCGAGCATCCCTCGCTCGAGAATGGCGGCTTTCTGGACGTCGTAACCCTGAAGACCGGGATTGATGGAGAACATCGCGATTCCGGTGCGATGGAAACCGAGATCGCTGTTTTGGGCGAACTGCATGCTGCGCAGAAACAGGCCGCCGCCCACCAGGAGAATCGAGGAGAGCGCGACCTGCACCATCACCAGCACGTTCCCGGCGCGGAAGCGCGTGGCGCCCGGCTGTTCGCCGCGCAGCGCCGCATTCTGATCGACCCTGGCGGCGCGGATCGCCGGAAAGAGGCCGAAAATGATGGTCGCAAGCATCGAAATGGCGAAGGCGAAGACGAACATCCGCGGATCGACGCGCACCGTGTCGGAAAGATCGACGGTGTCGAAATCGAGGGCGGGATAAAAGCGCATGGAAGCGTCGTTGAACCACACTGCGAAAAAAATCCCGACGATCGCGCCGGCGACGGACAACAGGGCGCTTTCCGCGAGCAGTTGCCGCACGATTCTCCAGCGCGTCGCGCCGACGGCCGTGCGGATCGCCATTTCCCGCGTACGCGCGGCCGCGCGCGCCAGCATCAGGTTGGCGACGTTCGCGCAGGCGATCAACAACACCAGCAGCACGGCGGCGCCGGTCAGCGCGGTGGTGGCCGGAATCAGTCCGGACGCGTACAGCCAGGGCTGCGTGCGCGCTCCACCGGGGAGAACGTGCATGGTGAGCTCGCCGTCAGTCTGGGGATATTCGCTGCCAAGGCGGCGCGCGATCACGTTGAGGGCGGCTTCGGCCTGTTTTGCGGTCACGCCGGGTTCGAGACGCGCGCGCACGCTCATCCAGTGGTTCGCGCGATCATTCAAAATGTCGCCCACGCCGGGAGCGATCGCGGGTTGCATCATCACGGGAACGAAAACGTCGGGAACAAAGGTGAACAAGACCGTTCCGATGAATCCGCGCGGGGCCACGCCGACGATGGTGAATTCGTGGCGCTGGATTTGAATGGTTTTGCCCGCGATATCCGGGTCGCCATGAAAGCGCCGCTGCCAGAGTTTGTAGCTGAGGACGCACACCGGTTTTTCGCCGGGCGCCTGGTCTTCATCGGGCAGGAAGCCGCGGCCGATCACCGGGTGGACGCCCAATCCGGAGAAATAATTCCCGGTCACGATCTCGCCCCAGATCAGCTCGGGTTTATCGCCGCCGGTGATGCTCAGGGGCAATCCGCTCGAACCGACGATCGCCTGGAGGCCAATGTTTTCGCGGCTGAAATCCTTCCATTCCGGGTAGGAAAAGTTTTGAGCATTCGGGCCGGCATTGGGCGCAAGGCCGTAGATGGCGATCAGACTCCCCGGGTGGTCGACGGGCAGCGGCCGCAACAGGAACGCGTTGAACATCGAAAAGATCGCCGTGTTGGCGCCGATGGCGAGCGCGAGCGACAGGATCACGACGATCGAAAATCCGGGGGATTTCCCCAGTACGCGGGCGGCGTAGCGGAAATCCTTCCACAGCGATTGCATACCCGAGCCAGAAGCAACTCGGCTGCCTCTTCCAATCGATAGAAAGCTCACGATCGAGGAGGCCAACCTGTGTCCGCATCTGGGACGCGGCGCGCGACAATGAAAATGAATTATGACCAATCGGGATGCGTTTCTTTCGGCGGCGATCGCGCAGGCGCGCAAAAGCTTGAAAGAGGGCGGGATTCCCATCGGCGCAGTGCTGGTGAATCACGGAAAGACGATCGGGGAAGGCCATAATTGCCGCGTGCAGACAGGGAGTCCCATCGATCATGGCGAAATGAACTGTCTGCGCAATGCCGGCCGGCTTGCGGCGAGCGTTTATCGCGAAAGTACTATGTATACGACGCTTTCGCCCTGTCCGATGTGCGCGGGAGCGATCGTTTTATATAAAATTCCGCGCGTGATCGTAGGAGAAAACCGTAATTTTAGGGGCGCGGAGGATTATTTGCGGAGCGAGGGAACGCTGGTTGAGGTAGTGCAGGATGAGGAGTGCATTGCACTCATGAGTGCGTTCATTAACTCGCATCCCGAACTGTGGCATGAAGATATAGGGGTTTAAACGTTGCAGTCAGCAGTCCTGAGTGATAGCATCTTAGCAATGCCTACAGAACATATCGTGTCACTTTTGATCGCGGAACGCGATCGGTTGAACCGGGCGATTGAGGCTTTACAGGGTCCGGGCAAGCGTGCTGGAAGCCGGCCGCAGAAAGCTGGTTCGACCGCACCTGCCGCTCGTGCGAAGAAACCGGCCAAGCCGCAGCGCAAGCGACGGCCGATGTCGGCAGCCGAGCGAAAAGCGCAATCTGAGCGAATGAAAGCGTTCTGGGCGGCACGGCGCAAGCAAAAGGCGAAATAGTTGTCTGGCTGAAAAGCACCAAGGCGGTGCATTTGAGCCACGAGAATCGACAGTTTTAGCTTGGGAATCAGCAGTTTAGGAGTGGTGAAACGGATGCTACATGATGACCGTCGTGAAGGTGTGAAGAAGGACATCATGAAACCGCTTCGAACGAATTTCATTTTGAGCGCCGCGCTGGCCGTGGCGGGCTTCGGTTTTGCGCAGCAGGCGCCGGTTCCGGAACAAGCGCAGACGGCGCCGCAAACGCAGGATCAGACGCAGGCTCAAGCGCCTGCACCGGCTCCGGCGCCCGCGCAGGATGGCGGATGGCATCGCATGGGCAACGGGACTACGCCCGCGCCCGCTCAGGCGCCCGATCCGAATTATCAGCAGAACGCGCCGGCGCCGCTGCCCGGGCAGACGCCTCCGCCGCAGTTGACTATTAAGCCGGGCACTTACGTGACGGTGCGTATCAACCAGGTGCTGTCATCGGATCGCAACCAGGCGGGGGACGCGTTTTCGGCGACGCTGGTTCGGCCAATCGTGGTGGATGGCGTGGTGGTCGCGGACCGCGGGCAGACGCTGGGCGGGAAGGTGACGGAAGCCAAGAAAGCCGGCCGCGTGGCGGGAACGTCCCGGCTGGGTGTGCAGCTCACCGACATTCCGATCGTTGACGGCAACCAGGTTCCCGTGCAAACCTCGCTTGTCAGCCGCAACGGCCCGACGTCGGTTGGACGCGATGCTTTCGCCATCGGCGGAACCACCGCTCTTGGCGCGGCGGTGGGAGCCGCGGCGGACTGGGGCAGAGGCGCGGCGATCGGCGCAGGTGCAGGCGCGGCCGTGGGAATCCTGGGCGTTCTGCTGACGCGCGGCGCGCCAACGATTATCCCTCCTGAAACCGTGCTGACGTTCCGAATCGAGCAGCCGGTGACCGTTTCGACCGAGCGCGCTCCGCAGGCGTTTCGCTTCGTGCAACCCGGCGAGTACAACACGCAGCCGGCGCCGGCTCTGCGTCCTCGGCCGGGCCCGCCGTACGGAACTCCTGGAGCGGGTTATTATGCGCCGGCGTATTATCCTTATGCCTACCCGTACGGGTACGGTTATCCTTATCCTTACTGGGGTTGGGGTTACCCGTATTGGGGATCGGGAGTGGTGGTCGGATTCGGGCGCTTCGGCTGGAGGCGCTGAGAACTCTTCTTCATTGGCGTCGAGCATGAGCGGGCCGGGAGCGATCCCGGCCCGTTTTCTTTTGGCAGAAATAGGAAATGGCATGGACGCCCCGATTTTCGCGCCGATTTCGCGATGGGGGGCCTGGCGAAGGCGGCGCCCATGATTCCGCTTTATGCGGACGATCCGCGGCTGGCCATTCGCACGGTTCGGCTCGGAAACGCCCGATTTTCGATTCTCCGATTTTCGATTCTCCGATTTTCCCCCCGAATTTCGGCTGTCCTAGAAGCGGCTCGGTATCAATCAGTTCCGAACTCCGAGCGACATCAACAACCACCGGCCGATCTGCATTGGGAGGGGATAAAGCCACCAAACTCCTGTGCTCCCCTCAAGATACAGTGTAGGAATAATCACTGAAATGATGGCGGAAAATCCCACAATCTGTCCGACAAATTCAGGCGGTTCACTACGCGAGAGGATCGCAA
>JASHWA010000547.1 GCA_030044325.1 Bryobacteraceae bacterium | reverse complement strand
CGTCCGCGCCAAGCGCCAGCCCTTCCTTTGACGGCCCCGCAATGTAATTCTGCAAATCGTAAATCGAATTCGAATCGCCCAGCGATCTGCGCGGAATCAGGTCTTCGATATTGAATTTTCCGGGGTCGAAATCCGCCGGGTCGAGCGCGAGCAGGCGCCGCATCACGGCCACATAGGCCGCATACAGGCGCTCGTCGTTTCTCATCTGCTCCAGGCGATGGATCTCGCGCCGCGCATCGACGTCGCGGCCCTGTTCGCGATCTTCGTCCGTGAATTTCTTGGGCAGCGCATCGACCATCGTCTGCTGCCCGGCGATCGCCGCGCGCAGCGGCGCCAGTTCATCGGCGAGACCGTTCACATTGCGCGTCCAGGCCGGGCGCACGCGATCGAGCGTCTCGAAAAGCGCGTCGAGCGTGGCCCCGCGCAGCCGTCCCGTGACCTTTTTGCGAATCAACTGATCGAGCAGGATGTGAATCAGGTTGAGCGAATTGTTGCGCAGCCCGATGGAGGCGCGCTCATTGCCGTCGGCATCCATCACCGCGGTGGGATAGCGCTGCGCTTCGCCGGCGAGATAGGATGAATCGGCGCTGGGCGTGATCACCTCGCTCACCAGGGGATCCAGGCCCTTGAGCTTGAACTCCGCCATGGGATGGCGGTCCATCATCACGTGGTGCGCGCCGCCCTGCGCGCTGTTGAGCCAGCCCAACAGGTCGTAGCCCTGGCTGTAAACGTTCTCGCTCATGTCCATGCCGTGATCGGAAACCATCACGAACGCGGTGGTGCGCGCAAGCGGGCTCGCCGCGATCGCGGACCAGATGCGGCCCACCGTCGAGTCGAGCGACTCGAGCACGTGCTCGATGGTCACGTGGTCCGCGGTGATATGCGCGGTATGATCGAAATCGCCGCTGTACAGATCCAGGTAGCGAATCGAAGGATCGCGCAGCTTCGCTTCGAGCTCGCGCTCCTGCTCGACCCCCAGTCCGCTCTCCACGGAAAATCCGGTTTGCCACTCGTCGAAAATCTGTTTCCACGACTTTCCCTGGAATTCGCTCCGGAGGCTCCCTTCGAGCGTTCTCCAGCGCACGCCGCGCTGGTAGATCTGGAAGCTTTGATAGCGCTGGTCGAACGGGAACCGGTCGATGAGCAGCGGGACGTGATTTTCGTCCAGCAGCTCCACTCCGGGCATGTCGGCCTGTTCCTTGCGCGCGTAGTTCAGATACAGCGGAAAAAAATTCATGTAATCGTAGACGCGCAGCGTGTAGCGGTCCCATTCCGCGTTGCTGCGGACTTCGAGGTGATGGCCCGTGTCGAGCAGGGACCACGACGGCGAGGAGAGACTGATCCCGCGGACGTAAAAACTCTGCATCCACGTCCCGCTCTCGACAAAAACGTGGTCGATCCAGGGAAGCCGGCTGTGGCCTGCGCGGAGGCCGTCCGCGGTTTCGGCGACGTAGCGCTCGAGATAGCGTTCCGGAAGCCCGTCGACTTTGAAAATGACCACGCGATCCACCGCGGCGTGCGCGCATCCGCTGAAGAGCGTCGCGAGAAGCCAGGCCCCGCGCATAAGCGCCGGGGCGAGCGCCCGCGTCTTCATTCCTGCCCGCCGCCTGCGATCTCGGTGCCCGGATACCCCATCAGGGCGCGGGCGCACAACGCGCGCGTCTGTTCGTCATTCGTGCTCGACATGATCTTGGCCACCACTTTCGCCGATCGCGCCGGCATCTGCGCGGAAGCTACGTCGTCGAGCGCGCGGCGCACTTCATCCATATTCCACACCACTTCGGGCTGCGCCGATTTGGCCACGGCCGCGAGAAACGTCATCTCGCGCTGGACGCGCCGCTCCTGGTCGAGACGCGCTTCCACCGCCGCTTCCTCCTCCACCGGATGCCGCACCAGGCCGAACGTCACGGCGTGCGCCAGCTCGAATCCGGCACGCGCGGCGAGCCCATGATGGTTCGCGAACAGCTCCGCCTCGCGATCGCGCGCCACCCGCGCCGGCAGACCCTTGGGATCGGCGGCGTAGCCGAGCAGCGCGGCATATTGCCGCCGGGCGATGCGCGCTTCGCCTGCGATCGATTCCTCCATCGGATTCACGCCCATGATCTCCATGCGGCGCTGCAAAACCTGGCGCAAATCGGGCGCCACTGATTCATCCAGCGCCAGCCATTCGCGCACTTCCGCGTAGGCCTGAAGCCGCGCGGCGCGGTCGCTCGCCGCGCCATGGCGTGTGCGCACGAAATTGAACGCCATCGAGCCGAACAGAAACGGCGGATTGGTGAATTTTGAGATTCCCAAAACGCCGCTGACCGTGTCCGTGGCCGCGTGGCTGATCATCTCCCGCCGCTTGGGCCGATGCGTGTCGCGAAAATCCACCACCAGCAGCGGCACCTTGGGATAATCGAGCGCGTACAGCGCCAGCGGAATCATCTCCTTCCCGTCGCGGATTTCGCGATAACCGCGCCAGGTCTTGAGCCGCGCGTCCGAATATGGATCGGAAATGCCCAGAAATTGTCCGTCGAACTTGTGCCCGCTCCCGAGATCTTCCGTGGCGATCCACAGCAGCGCGTGCGTGCTCGATCCGTCGGCGCCGAACGGCTCGAAATACAGCCCGTTCTCTTCGGCGCGCTGGCGCAGCAGCTCCCAGTTGTGTCCGCGCGTTTCCTCCATCCGCGCCCGCTCCTTGTAATACGCCGGATCGAGGCTGGAATTGCCCACCAGCCCGCCCAGCGTGTGACTGGCGAGCATCAGCCGCGTCTCCATCTCGATCAACTCCTGCTCGGTGAAGAAAGCGCGCGCCTCGCGATCGTCTTCAAGCTGCGTGATCACCGCCAGACCCTCCAGGATGTGGAGATTTCGATGATCGTCCAGATTGTTGCGATAGCTGCGCGTGGAGCTGCGCACGATCGCCCCGTCGGGATCGAGCGCGAGCAACTGCGTGAACTCGCTCGCCAGGCTGGTCACCACCGGCCACGCCGGCGCCCCCAGATCGAGCATGGGCGCCGGATGCCCGCCGGTTCCGTGCGAATTTTGCGGACGCCAGTAAAAGAAAGGAAGCGACCCGGCAGCGCGCTGGAGCAGCGTGGGACGCGACGAAGTCAGCACCCACACGTAACGCAGCCGGTCGTGCTCCGGATTTTCGTCCCCCAGCGTGTCGCGCAGCACGCTGATCAGCGGCAGTTCGGTATTTTGTACAGTGCCCGAACCGGGAAGCTTCCCAAAAACCGTGATCAGTTCGGCGCCGCCTGAGACCGCAACGCGCTCGACTCGAAAGCTCGGCGCCTCAGCCAACGCACTCCCAGCAGGAAAGATGGCGAAGATAAGGAAAAACCACCCAGCGAATGGGCGCCTCATAACCCTAACCATCAGACGCAAAACGCGCGCCCCGGATTCCTTAAAGTCCTGCAATGATGGCGGCCTCCTAAATTCTCTCAGGCGTTGGCAGGTATACGCGATTAACCAATACCCCCAAATGAGTAAGGAAAAACCCTCCTCAATTCCCTTGGTGCACGCTAAGGTCCGCGGCATAATTCGTCCATGGACATTTCTGTGACCAACAATTACCCCCAACTTTGTTTTGAGACGGGATTAACCTGCCGCGCATGCGTGGGAGAGACCGCGCGGCAGTTGGCGGGCGCGTGCAAAGGTTTGCGTGGAAAGATGATCGGTCAGATGTTCGTGGTCCTTCACCCCAATCCGGCCTGCGCGCCGATGCACGCTCTTTTCACCGAATCCTACCGCGCGCATTCCGCCGGCACCGAGCCCGCCGAGCCGGTTGCGCGACGGCCCGTTGCCATGGCCGCCGTGGCATGAGTAGTACGTGTCCAAAAATCGGCTACGGCGAAATGCGCATCCCGGACTACAGGAAATCACGCAACCAAATTGAGGATAGAAGTGATTGTTGCGACCCGATAATGGCTTTAGGCTGAGAAAGGAGCGAAGATCGTGTTGCGAAGCATCGTCATTTGCCCGGACCAGGAATTGGCCGGGCGGCTCGAAGCCGCGCTGACGGCGACCGGGGAAATTACCATCGGGCGCACGCTCAACCGTTATCCCAATGCAATCGACCTGGTGCGCAGCCTCCGGGCGCACGCTCCGGAGCTGGTCTTCCTCAGCTTCGAAAACCTGCAAAAAGCGCAGGAAGTGGTGAAATTTCTCGAAGCGGAAGCCGACGGAATCCAGGTCATCGCCGTGCACCCTCACGTCGACTCGAAACTGCTGCGCGAGACCATGCGCGCCGGCGTGCGCGATTTCCTTACCGAGCCGTTGGAGCGGGCAGCCGTCCTCGAAGCCCTGGGCACGGTGAAGGCGCTCATCGAGCGCCGCCCGCCCGCGCTTGAAAGCACCAACCAGATTTTCGCTTTTCTGCCCTCCAAGGCCGGCGTGGGGACTTCCACCATCGCGCTGAACGTCAGCGCGGCGATTGCGCGGCGCGCGGACACGCATGTCCTGCTGGCCGATTTCGACCTCAATTCCGGCATGATGCGCTTCATGCTGAAGCTGCAAAACGAATTCTCGGTGATCGACGCGGTGGAGCACGCCATGCGCGTCGATGAGCACCTGTGGCCGCAACTGGTCACCTCGCTCGACGCGCTGGACGTGCTGCACGCCGGCCGCGTCAATCCCAATCTGCGCGTGGAACCCTCGCAGATTCGCGCCCTGATCGATTTTGCGCGGCGCAACTACCAGGCGCTGTGCTTCGATCTTTCCGGAAACCTGGAGCGCTACTCGCTCGAGATCATGCAGGACTGCAAGCGCATCCTGCTGGTGTGCACGCAGGAGGTCCCGTCGCTGCACCTGGCCCGCGAAAAAATCGCGTTCCTGAGGAACTTCGACCTGGACTCGCGCGTTTCGATCGTGCTCAACCGCTGCCAGAAAAAAGCCGTTTTTTCCAGGCAGCAGGTGGAGGAAATTCTGGGAATGCCGGTCCTGACCGCGTTTCCCAACGATTATCTGCGCGTGAACCGGGCGCTCACCGAGGGCACCTGCGTCGATGCCGAATCGGACCTGGGAAAATCCTTCGCGCGATTCGCCACCGAGCTGATCGAGCGCCGCAACCTCGGCCAGGGCGAAACCAAAAAGAAATTCCTCGAGTTCTTCGCCGTCCCCTCGACTCGAGGCGTCAGCCAGTAGCCCTTCCGCAACGGCCGCAGACCCGCGTGATGAAACCACCGGCGCGTCTGTGAGGCGCGGCCGTCAGGAGCGCGCCCTCCGTGAAATAAAACAATCTATGCCGTCAGCGTCTGATGACGGCTCGCCGCGCTGCCGTCCGCGCTTCTGAGCTCGCTGAAAATCGTGGTCGAAACCAGCGTCAACCCGCCCAGAAACACGAACGCTTTGTGAATCCCCTCGATCATCTGGTGACCGTCCGCGTGCGCCCGGTCCGGGATAAACCACGCCGCCGCCAGCGACGCCAGCGCGACCCCGAAGCTGATCGACATCTGCTGCATCGTGCTCGCGATCGAGCTTGCGCCGCTCGCCTGCCGCTCGGAAATATCGGAATACACCAGCGTGTTCATGCTGGTATATTGCAGCGAGCTGAAAAATCCGAAGCACAGCGCCTGCGCGATGATGAACCACACCGGCGTCGATTCGCCGATGGTGGCGAACACCAGAATCAGCAGGCCCAGAATGATGGTGTTCGAAATCAGCACGCTGCGGTATCCGAAGCGCGCGAGAATGCGCGGCATCGTCGGCTTCAAGCTGATCGCCGCGATCGCCTGCGGCATCATCAGCAGGCCCGATTGGATGGGATTGAATCCCAGGCCGACCTGATACAGCAGCGGAAGAATGAACGGGATGCCGCCGATGCCCAGCCGTGTAAAATAGCTCCCGCTCACCGCCGCGCGAAACGTCCGGATCTTGAACAGATCGAGCGCCAGAAGCGGAAAGCGGATCTGGCTCGCATGCAGGCCGTAACCCGCGAGCAGCGCGATCGATACCGCCAGCAGTCCCAGCACCTCTTCGACGCTCAGCGAATGCTCGCCGAAAACTTCCAGCACGTACGACAGCAGTCCTACGCCCGATCCGAACAGGATCAGCCCGACCACGTCGAGCGGATTCCAGTCTTCGCGATAATCCGGCAGATGCAGATAGACCAGGAACAGGCCAGCCAGCCCGATGGGCAGATTCACGAAAAAAATCACGCGCCAGTGGAAATACGAGACGATCAATCCCCCCGCGATCGGTCCGAGCATGGGGCCGATCAGCCCCGGAATCGCGACGAAGCTCATGGCCCGCACCAGCTCGGATTTGGCGAAGGTCCGCACCATGGTGAGCCGTCCCACCGGAACCATCATCGCGCCGCCGCATCCCTGCAAAATCCGGCAGGCGACCAGCACATGGATTTCGCTCGACACACCGCACAGCACCGAGCCCAGCGTGAACAGCCCGATCGCCGACGCAAATACGCGCCGCGTTCCGAACCGGTCCGCCATCCATCCGCTGATGGGAATGAACACGGCCAGGCTCAGCGTGTAGCTCGACAGCACCGATTTCATGCTCAGCGGCGCGACTTTCAGCGCCGCGGCGACCGTCGGCACCGCGGTATTGAGAATCGTCGTATCGAGCGATTCCATGAAAAACGCCACCGCCACCAGCCACGGCAGCAGCCCCTTTCCCGCCACGCCCGGTTCCACGTTAGCCGGCCCCATCTCGTCACAATAGCAATCCCCACTCCCCACTACCCGCTCCCCACTCCCTACCTCCGTGATAGCGTGTGGATATGAACCCGACGGCCACCGGCTCGCAAATGATCCGCTGCGCGGGGTGCGGCGCGGCCAATCGCGTGCCGATCGACAAGCTCCAGCAGGGACCCGATTCCGGCATTGTCCCGATCTGCGGGCGCTGCAAGACTCCGCTCCCGGTGCGCGAGCCGTTCACCGTGACCGATGCGAGCTTCGCCGATGAAGTGGAGCAATCCGCGCTGCCCGTGGTGGTGGATATGTGGGCCGAATGGTGCGGCCCGTGCCGCATGATCGCGCCCGCGCTCGATGCCATCGCCGCCGAATTCGCCGGCCGCCTGCGCGTGGCCAAGCTCAACGTCGATCAGAACCCGGCCACCTCCCAGCGTTTCGAGGTGCAGAGCATTCCCTTGCTGGTCTTCTTTAAAGACGGCCGCGAAGTGGACCGCCTGATCGGCGCCGTCCCCAAAGGCGAGATCGTGCGGCGCATCCAAGCCCTGCTCGCCTGACGCCGCCCAACGCGCCCGGTCGTGTCTCGGATGTGGCGCACGCACTCCTGGCTGCGGTTTCGCTTGAGGTCGACAAGAACGGCGGAGTTCACTCCGCGCGGCGCTTCAGCGCCGCTGGTCTGCAGGTGGTTACTCTCTGGCGAATGAATCACTCGTGACTACGCGATAAAGAACTCCCCGCGACACGCCACTAATTATTCGCTCCGCGTCCGCGCCCTCCGCGCCCCTCCGGCGGCGTCGGCGGCGGCAGATCCTTGCGCGGCAGCTTCTCCGGACGCGTCGCCGCGTTGTATACGAACGCCGCTTCGATGATCGCCATCTGCTCCATATCCGCCTGCTGGATGCGATCGTACACGTCCATGTTGGTATGGTGCGTGCGCGTCTCGTAATCCATGGGGTCCTGGATGAACTGGAATCCCGGCAATCCCACGCGATCGAAGGACTGGTGATCCGTCCCCCCGGTATTGCGGATCGTGATCACGCCCGGCGTCAGATCCTTCAGCGCCGCGAACCACTGCTCGAAAATCGGCCGCACCATCTCGTTGCCCTGCAGGTAAATTCCGCGAATCCGCCCGGTGCCGTTGTCGATGTTGAAATACCCGGCGAAGTTATCATGCTCGGCCGTCGGCTTCATCACCGCCGGGTCGGCGAAATGCGCCTTCACGTACGCGGCCGATCCCAGCAGCCCTTCCTCTTCCCCGCCCCACAGCGCCATGCGCACGGTGCGATCCATCTTCAGGTTGAGCGACTTCAGAATCCGCATCACCTCCATCGCCACCCCGCTGCCCACGCCATTGTCCGTCGCTCCCGTTCCGAAGTGCCAGGAGTCGAAATGCCCCCCCACCATCACCAGCTCGTTCGGCTTGGTCGTGCCGGGGATTTCCGCGATCACGTTGAATGAATCCGTCTGGCTCATGTCGAACGACGTCTTGATGTCGAAGGCCATCTTCACCGGAATGTTGTGCTCCACCAGGCGCGCGATGCGATTGTAATGCTCCGCCGCGATGGCCACCGAGGGCAGGTTCTTGGTGGGATCGCCGGTGCGCGGAGAGCCGTTGCTTGCGAGCACCGTTCCTCCGTCGAAGCGCCCGGTGGTCGTCACCGTCAGCAGCGCGCCCTCCTCGGCGAAATACGTGCGCTGCCTGTCCTGGAAGGCCTGGCGCTGCTCCGGCGTCATGTTTGCCAGCGCGTTCGGAAATCCTCCGCGGCCGCCGCGCCCCCGGCCCCCGCCCGATGGCAGGATTTCGGGAACCATCGCCTGCAGCTCCTCATCCGTGTAGCGATGAGCCAGCGCCTTGTCCGGAAACTCCAGCATCGGAGCCGGCGCGGTGAAAACGATCTTGCCTCTCAGCTTGCCGTGCCATTTGTCGAAATCTTCCGGCGCCTGAATCTGCGCCATCACCACTTCCCCGCTGATCGGACCCGGCGTGCTGCCACTCCATGCCTGCGGGTAGCCGATGATCGGCATGTACGTCGGCTCCACCATCGCGCCACTGTATCCGGTCATCTCCCAGCTCGGAATCGGGCCGCCGCGCCCGCCCGCCGTGGACCATTTTTCCAGGTGAACGTTGGAAAGTCCCCACTCCTTGAGTTGTCCCACCGCCCAGTCCCCCGCGCGCCGGAACTGCGGCGAGTTGGT
>JASHWA010000546.1 GCA_030044325.1 Bryobacteraceae bacterium | reverse complement strand
TTCCCGACCTGCTCCAGCCTCTGATCGACGGCCACGCCGACGCCGTCTTCGGCTCGCGCATGATGACGCGCTTCGCCGCGCTGGAGGGCGGCATGCCGCTCTATAAATACGTCGGCAACAAAATTCTGACGCGCATTCAGAACTGGCTGCTGGGTTCCTCGCTCACCGAATTTCATTCCGGCTACCGGCTCTATTCCGTGAACGCGCTCAAACAGGTCCCCTTCGAGCGCAACACCAACGATTTTCACTTCGACACGGAAATCATCATCCAGCTTTTCCTCGCCCGGCTGCGCGTCGCCGAACTCCCCATCCCCACCTTTTACGGCGACGAAATCTGCCACGTCAACGGGATCAAATACGCGCTCGACGTCATCCGTACCACCCTCGTTTCGCGCGTCCAGAAGCTCGGAATCCTGTACGACCGCAAATTCGAAATCCAGTCCGCCGCCGACCACCCCGCCAACCGCGGCAAATTTTCCTTCGAAAGCCCGCACACGCTCGCCCTCGAGCGGATTCCCGCCGGCGCCGCGCTCGCCGATATCGGCCCCGCCGGCGAACATCTCACCGCCGATCTTGCGGCACGCGGAATCCGCTCGGCCGAAATCGACATTTTTCCCGGACGCGAAGACGATTCGTCATTCCCCGTCGGCGCCGATTCGTTCGATTACATCCTGCTGCTCGATGTGATCGAGCATCTGCGTTTCCCCGAGCGTTTTCTCGATTCGCTGCGCGATTCCATCACCAGCGCCCGCCCCGTGAAGGTCATCGCCAGTACCGGCAACATCGGCTTCATCGTGACGCGCCTCGCGCTGCTTTTGGGCTGGTTCAACTATTCGCGGCGCGGCATCCTCGATCTCACCCACACGCGCCTGTTCACCTTCACCACGTTTCGAAAGCTGTTCGAGCAGTGCGGCTACCGCATCGAGGAAATTCGCGCCGTGCCCGCTCCCTTTCCGCTCGCTTTCGGCGGCGGCTGGTTCGCAAAATTCGCGATTGCGCTCAACAAGAGTCTAATTCGCATCTCGCGGCGACTCTTTGCCTACCAGGTTTTCCTCGTCGCGCGCCCGCTGCCCACCCTCGCCACGCTGCTCCAAAATGCCCGCGAAACCCGAAATCAAAAAATCGCCAGCCGCCTGTGAGGCGCGACAGGAATGGAGCGCGTTGGTCGGCCTGAAATTAACCTGCGCGCCGGTTTCACCCGGCGCTCACCGGTTCAAATCGATCCCCAGCTTCTTCAGCTCCTCGGCGTAATAGCGCTTGTGCAGCAGGTCCCACTCCTCGGTCCCTTCCGCGATTTCGCGTTTTTGCGAGCGGATCTTGGTGCGCGCCGCCCGATCCACTTTTTCCTCGGTCTGAAGCAGCTCCGTCACCACCTTCACCAGCTCCAGCCGCACGTCGTTCGGATCCCGCTTCAATCGAAATTCTCGGCTCTTGCGCAGCGCCGAAACCATTTTGTGCGACAGGTCGTTGATCTTGTCGCGCGACAGCTTCATCGCGTCGCCCGAATCCCGTCCCGACGCGCGAATCACTTTGCGCTGCGTGATCAGCGTGTTCTTGATGCGCCGGAACATCTCCTGGTAGCTCACGCCCTCGCGGCGCATGTACTCGCTGTACTGGCTGAGCATGTCGCGCACTTCGTCGTTCAGACGATCTTCCACCGCCAGGTCGTCCTCGATAACACCCGCGATAAACCCGGCCGCCACCTGAGGATCGGTGGTCTCGATCCACTGCGGCGTCAATTTGCGGACGATCTGGCGCGAAACGTAGTCGACAAACTCGCGTGCAAGCAGCATCCTTCTACTCAAGTCTAACAGGAATCAGTTGCCGCGCTCGCGTTTCGCCAACTCCAAACCCATCAATTGGGATGCTCTTCACCCTCCCCATGCCCCGCCAGAAAATCCTCGTCGATCTCCTTGCGCCCCTTGAAACCCTCTTCCGTCCCGTGCCAGAAACGAATCCGGTCTTCGCCCAGCTTCCAGCACAGGCACACCTCGCGTCCGCGATAAGTCGACAGGAAATCGATCAGCCCGATGTCTACATCCTTCACCATCGCGCCCATGCTCTCGATCTCCGCGATCGCCGATCGCAGCGCCGCCACGCTCGTGTCGCGCCGCGCCCGCAGCGCCAGGTGCGCCCCCGGATTCACCCGCGCCCCGCCCAACGCGCGAATGCGCTCCAGGCTCGCCTCCATCTCGCCGTCCGCTTTCTGATATTCCGCTTTGTGAAAAATCGCCTCGCGCAAGGCACGCTCGATCTCTCCGAGCAGAGGCTCGCATTCGCTCAGCTTGAAATAACGCGGCATGTGTTCCTGAAAGCTACTTTCATCCTTCCATAACGCGCCTCGCACCCGTGCGACGCCGCCCCAGTCACCGCCTGAACCGCTCGACCCCATCTACATAACACGCCTTCGCCGGCTCCACTCCGAAAAAATACGCCAGCTCCCGATAATCCGCGCAATCGTGAATCACGAAATCCGCGCGCTTCCCCCTCTCGAGCGATCCGATCTCCCCGCCCAAACCCACACTGTACGCTGCGTTGATCGTCGCCGCCGTGATCGATTCGGCCGTCGTCATCTTCATCTGCGTCGCGGCAAGCGAAAGAATCATCGGAATCGACGGCGTCGGCGACGATCCCGGATTGAAATCCGTCGCCAGCACCACCGCCAATCCCGCGTCGATCATCGCGCGCGCATCCGGATACTGTCGCAACCCCAGCGCGTACACCGACCCCGCGAGCAGCACCGGCTGCACCCCCGCCCGCGCCAAAGCCGCGATCCCCTCTCGATCGGTGTGCTCCAGATGATCCGCCGTCGCCGCGCCCAGCTCCGCCGCCAGCATCGCCCCTCCGCCGTTTTCGAGCTGATCCGCGTGCATCCGCAGCCCCAGCCCGCGCCCGCGAGCCGCCCGAAGCACCCGCCGCGCATCCTCCACCGGAAACACCCGCGGCTCGCAAAAAACATCGCAAAATTTCGCGAGCGGCGCCGCCCTCGGCAGCATCTCGTGAATCACCAGCTCGACGTACTCTTCACGCCGCCCGCGATACTCGTCCGGAATTTCGTGCGCGCCCAAAAACGTCGGCACCGCGCGCACCGGCCCGATCCTCGCGATGGCGCGCAGCAACTTCAGCTCGTCTTCGACCGAAAGCCCGTAGCCCGATTTCGCCTCGATCGTCGTCGTCCCGTTGCGCAGAAACCACCCGGCATAGCGCGACGCCGCCGCAACGATCTCCGCTTCGCTCGCCGCCCGCGTCGCCCGCACCGTCGACCGGATCCCTCCGCCCGCCGCCGCGATCTCCTGGTAAGTCGCGCCCGCCGCCCGCTGCTCGAACTCGCCCGCCCGATTCCCCGCGAAAACCGGATGCGTGTGCGCATCGACAAACCCCGGCATCACCACCCGCCCGCTCGCGTCGATCACCTCGGCGTCTTTGTCGATCGCGATCTCGCTCCGCGGACCCACCCGCTCGATCCGCCCGTCGTGAACGAGCATCGCGCCGTTCCGAATGATCGCGAGCTCCCGCAACTCCGCGCCCGTGCGCGCCCGCGCCGGACCCGCCAGCGTCACCAGCTCCGAACACCCCACCACCGCCAGCTTCACTTTTCTTCCATCGGAATCCGAATCCCGTGCTCCTGCGCGACCTCCTTCGCCCGCTCGTAGCCCGCATCCACGTGCCGCACGATTCCGCTCCCCGGGTCTGTCGTCAGCACCCGCTCCAGGCGCCGCGCGCACTCCGCCGTGCCCTCCGCCACCACCACCATCCCTGCGTGCTGCGCATATCCGATCCCCACTCCCCCGCCGTTGTGAATCGAAACCCACGACGCTCCCGCCGCCACGTTCAGCATCGCGTTCAGCAGCGGCCAGTCCGCGATCGCATCCGAGCCGTCCTTCATCGCCTCCGTCTCCCGATACGGCGACGCAACCGAGCCCGTATCCAGATGATCCCGCCCGATCACCACCGGCGCCGCAATTTTCCCCCGCTCGATCAGCTCGTTCATCGCCAGCCCGAACTCCGCGCGCTCCCCATAACCCAGCCAGCAGATCCGCGCCGGCAGTCCCTGGAAATGAATTTTTTCGGATGCCAGCTTCATCCAGCGCTTCAAGGTTTCGTTTTTCGGAAACAAATCCAGCGCCAGCCGGTCCGTCGTGCGAATATCTTCGGGATCGCCCGAAAGCGCCGCCCACCGGAACGGACCCTTCCCTTCGCAAAACAGCGGCCGGATATATTCCGGCACGAACCCCGGAATCTCGAACGCCTCCTCCACGCCCGCCCGTTTCGCCTGCGCCCGAATATTATTTCCGTAATCGAACGTTACCGCGCCCATGCGCTTCAGTGCCAGCATCGCCCGCACGTGCTCGCCCATCGCCTCTATCGACCGCCGGATATATTCATCTGGGTCCTCGCACCGCAGCGCCCGCGCCTGGTCAAGCGTCACTCCGTTCGGAACATACCCGTTCAGCTCGTCGTGCGCGCTGGTTTGATCCGTCAACACGTCGGGGACCACCCCCCGCCTCGCCAGCTCCGGCAAAACGTCCGCGCAATTTCCCACCAGCCCCACCGAAATGGCCGCGCCTTTTTTCCGCGCCTCGGAAACGATCTGGAGCGCATCGTCCAAACTCGCCGTCATCCGGTCGCAATACCCCGTCTCGATTCTTTTCTCGATCCTCGCCGGATCGACGTCGATTCCCAGAAAACACGCCCCGGCCATCGTCGCGGCCAGCGGCTGCGCGCCGCCCATCCCGCCCATTCCCCCCGAAACGATCAGCTTCCCCGCGAGCGACCCTCCGAAATGCCGCACGCCCGCCGCCGAAAATGTTTCAAACGTCCCCTGCACGATCCCCTGGCTGCCGATGTAAATCCACGACCCCGCCGTCATCTGCCCGTACATCGTCAATCCCATCCGCTCCAGGCGATGAAATTCGTCCCAATTCGACCAGTGCCCCACCAGGTTCGCGTTGGCGATCAGCACCCACGGCGCATCGTCGTGCGTGCGAAAAATCCCCACCGGCTTGCCCGACGCCACCAGCAGCGTCTCGTCGTTTTCGAGCGATTCGAGCGACCGCACCATCGCATCGAAAGCCTCCCAGCTCCGCGCCGCCCGCCCCGTGCCGCCATACACGATCAGGTCCTCCGGCCGCTCGGCGACCTCCGGATCGAGATTGTTCATCAGCATCCGCAGCGCGCCTTCCTGCCGCCAGCCCTTCGTCCGCAGCTCGCGCCCGCGCGGCGCACGCACCATCCGTCTGCTGCTCATGCTTCTACAATACCCCTCGCGCCGGTGTTAGCCTGTAATGACTGCATGTCCTCGCTTCGCCCGCGCGCGGTGTCCTGGCGC
>JASHWA010000545.1 GCA_030044325.1 Bryobacteraceae bacterium | reverse complement strand
GAACCCGTTGGCGGATTCGCGCTGGCCGTCGATCGAAAGATCGCCGGGATTAAGGTCGCCTGAGGGATTGATCGTGCCGGTGACACCCGCCATGATGACCGAAGTCGGCGTCAGCGTGGTCACCGGAGTGATGCCCGGTTGAATCGCGAGCAGGTCGGTGTAGCTGCGACCGTTCAACGGAATGGCCTGGATCTGCGCGTCCTGCACCACTTCGCCCAGGTGCGTGGCTACTGTATCGACCTGCGTCTGAACGTTGGCCTGGCTCTCTTTGACCGTCACTGTCTGGGACTGCGTCTGAATGGCGAGGCTGAAATTGACGGTCACCGCCGCGTCGGCGTCGACCGCAATATTGGATTTTCTCTGCGTCTCAAATCCCGGCAGCGCGACGGTCAGGTCGTAATGTCCGACGGGGAGAGCAGGAAATGAATAGAAGCCCTGATTGTCGGATGCGCCTTTGAATTCGGTCTTGAGCGCGGTGTTGACCAGCGTCAGTTGAGCGCCGGCGATCACTGCGCCCTGCGGATCTCTCACCAGTCCCGAGATGCTTCCCCCGGCCGCGGCCATCGCGGAACGAACAACCACGAAAAGCACGAAAACGAGGAGCGTGGAACGTGGTCGAGGGAGCATCGGCGAAACTCCGTAACACGAAACTGCCATTCGTGCTACACAGTATCACGATTCACAGAAAAATGCTACTAAAAGTTTTGCGCGAGTCTGCCGTCCGTTTCGCGATGCGAGAAGATGAACGTTAGAGCGGTCGATCTGGAGGTTCCCAATGAAACGTCGAGAAGTGATGGCGGTTGTAGGCGCTGCAGCCCTGACCGGTGGTGGCTTCAAACTGGAGGCTCAAAGCTCGGGTGAAATGCATCCGCCCAAATACAAGGCGCTCGAGGAATCCACGGCGAAATGCGTGTCCACGGGCGAAGATTGCCTGCGGCATTGTCTCGGGATGATGGCGATGAAAGACACGAGCATGGCGGCTTGCGCGGATTCGATCGTGCAACTGATCGCCGCCTGCCGAGCCTTGCAGACGCTCGCTTCGGTCAACTCGAAATTCACGCCCGCGTTCGCGAAAGATGTTGCGGCGGTGTGCTTGAACTGCGAGGGCGAGTGCCGGAAGTTTTACGACAAGTACAGCGTCTGCAAAGCCTGCGCCGATGCATGCAGCACCTGCGCTGCCGACTGCCGGAAAGTCCCGGCATAGCGGGCCTGCGGCAAATTGCCGCAGGCGCGTGCGCGCATCGCTGGCGTAGGATAGCTAGTAAGTCATCGACCCGATGGATTCCGTTCACCAGAAGCTGAGCGGGGAGGTTTCCCCGAGCCGCGATTTGGCGCCCAATCTGGCCCTCCCCTGGGTAGTGCGCCTGCGCTACGGCATCGTGGGCGGTGAAGCGGCGATTCTGCTCGGGATGACGGCCGCATTCCATCTGGGCATTCCGCTGTTCTGGACCCTGGCGACGCTCGCCATGGTGCTGGCGAGCAACCTGTTCCTGGCCCGGAAACCGGCGTTCTCGATGGCGTTCCCGCAGCAGACCCTGGGCGCCGTTTTCGTTCTCGATACGCTGTTCCTGACGGTGCTGCTGGGGCTGACCGGAGGTCCTGCCAATCCTTTCAGCCTTCTGTACCTGGTGCAGATCACGATTTCCGCGGTGGTTCTCGCGAAGGTGTGGAGATGGGCGCTCGCCGCGCTATCCACGGTTTGTTTCGGATTGCTGTTTCCGCTGCACCTGCCGGTCCCGGCGTTCGAAGGTCATCATGCCGCCGAGGGCCTGTCTCCGCACCTGGTGGGGATGTGGGTCGCATTTATCGTGGCGGCCGGCTTGATCACCTTTTTCACGGGGAAAGTCTCCGACGAACTGCGCGATCGCGAGCACGAGGTTTTGACGCTCCAGGAAAAGGTCTCGAAGAACGAGCGTCTGGCGTCGCTCGCGACGCTCGCCGCCGGCGCGGCGCATGAACTCGGCACGCCGCTCGGCACCATCGCGATCGTTTCGCGCGAGTTGGAGCGCTACGCGGCCACGCTTGCCGACGGCGGCGAGATGCGGGAAGACGCGCGCCTGATTCGCGCCGAGGTCGAGCGCTGCCGCCTGATTCTCGAACGCATGAGCGCCGAAGGAGCCGAGCCGGTGGGCGAAGCACCGCGCTCGGTCCGCCTCGCGGATCTGGTCGTCCGGACCGTCGAACAGTTTCCCGATCCGCAGCGCGCCTTCATCCGCCCGGATATCCCGGACGAACAGGCCGGCGCGGTGTTGCCCGTCGAGGCGATGATTCAATCGCTCGCGGCGCTTATCAAGAACGCCCTCGACGCCAACGCGGAGAATGAAAACGTCGTTGTACGGGCGGCGCGTGAGGGCTCGCAGGTGGTGTTCATGGTTGCCGACAGCGGGCAAGGGATGCCCGAAGCCGTGCTTCGACGCGTCGCGGAACCGTTTTTCACCACCAAAGAAGCGGGAAAGGGCATGGGCTTGGGGACGTTTCTGGTGCGCACGTTCGCCGAGCGGCTGGGCGGCGATCTGTCGTTTGAATCCGTCCCCGGCAAGGGCACCACGGCGACGCTGCATCTGCCCGTGAACTCCTCGGGCGAAGACGTCTATGCCGTCGTCTGAAGAGAAGCCGCTCGCGTTAGTCATCGATGATGACGATGTGTTCCGCCATCGCCTGTGCCGCGCTCTGGAGCAGCGCGACTGGGAAGTGAGCGAGGCATCGAGCGGCGAGCAGCCGCTGGCGGTCGCACGAGAGCGCAGTCCCGACCTGGTCATCGTCGATCTGAAGATGCCCGGTATGGGAGGCCTGGAACTGGTCCCGCAGCTTCGCGCGATCGATTCGTCGATGGCGATCATCGTGTTGACGGGATACGGCAGCATTCCGACCGCGATTTCGGCGATGAAGCGCGGCGCGGACCATTACATGGGCAAGCCGGCGGACGCGGACCAGGTGCTGGCAGCTTACGAGAACTTGCGGGCGACATCCGCGGAAGAGTCGGAAGTCCCTGCGACCGTGCCCAGCCTCGCGCGAGTCGAATGGGAGCATATGCAGCGGGTGATTTCCGATTGCAGCGGTAACATCTCGCAGGCCGCGCGGCTGCTGGGGATTCATCGGCGATCGCTGCAAAGGAAGCTGTCGAAGTATCCGCCGCAGCGCTGAGACTAATCAGACTCCGGCTTCATTGCGCAGAATCGCACCACGCGGGCGGGTTTCGGCGCGAAATCCGGTTTGGCGATGGGCTCTTCGTAGAGCACCGTGCGCAGCGCTGGAAACATATGCGGAAGCTCGCCTGTCTTGAACAGCGATCCGCCGATGTGCATCGACTTCAACGCATCCTCGTGGAACGCCTCGACTACGAGAATTCCGCCCGGCTTGAGCGCGCGCTCGATGGGACCCGCACCCGGACCCGCGCCGGCGTAAGAGAGCAGAATCAGGTCCCAGCGATTTTCCCCGTAATCGAAGGCGTCGATGGTGGTCACTTCCGTGTGGATCTTCACGCCCAGCTTCCCGGCCTGCTCATTGGCGGAGGCGACGGCCTTATCGGCAATATCGAAGCCGGTCACCTCCCAACCTTGCTGCGCGAGCCACAGCGAGTTGCGCCCCTCGCCCATCGCGACATCGAGCGCCTTGCCCGGAGGCCGGCCTTTGACCATCTCAATGAGAAACGCATTCGGATGGGGATTGAATGCCGGATTTTTAGCCGCGAAATAATCGTTCCAATGCTGCGCATCGAGCTCGCGGGTTCGTGCATGCAGCAGCTCGATCTGCGCGTCGATATCCGCGCTGGTGAATCCGTGCCCTTCAAGATAGGCGCGGTACATCTTGAGGAGCATCGGGTTCGATTGCTGTTCGCTGAAGCCGCCCGAGCCGCGCATGGTAAGCGGCTGGGTGGAAATCCAGGCGCGAAACCGTTCGTACGCCTGCTGACCGTCGGAAAGCGAAGGTGTTTGTGCGCGGAGGGTCGCGAGAGTCGCCGCGAGCAGAATGATTTTCGCGAGGACCGGTCTTCTGTTACGAGAGCAAGACGAATGCATGTGTAGAGAATAAGCCCTGCTCAAGGTGGAGGCGTGTGGCAAATTGCCGCAACCCATGTTTTTCGCCGGGCTGCGACAATATGCCGCACTCGAAAATCGCGCCAAGTGCGGTTTGATGGTGAATACGCAGATGCGTCGCGCGCTTGCATCGCTGCTTCTGGCTACGTTCAACTTCCCGCTGATCGGAGGGTTGCTTTTCGCCGATCCGGCGTCAAATCTGCCCGTGTGCTGCCGACGCACAGGTCAGCACCACTGCGCGATGATGGCGCCATCGGAAGATCTCGCCGGCGTGGGACTGACTGCTCCGGCGCGATGCGCTTCATGGCCGAATACCGGGATTCGGGGCACAAATTTTGAGGCGGCTCCGCCGGCGACAGGACTTTGCAGCGAAGCTCCCGGTTCGATCCGGGTTGCTTACAAATCCATACAAGCGGCTCCCGTCGGCCGCTCAGCCGATCCCGTGCGAAAGCGCGGACCTCCTTGCGAAATCGATTAACCCGTCAGCAGTTGTAGTGGAAAAATCGAAGCCAAAAGGGGGAACCTTGAGTTCATTTCCGATTCGCGCCGCCATAGCGGCGGCGCTCTTATTCTCCGCTATCCTGGGTGCGCAGGAATCGGTCAACAGTGCGAGCATCAGCGGCCACGTGACCGATCCGACCGGAGCCGCGGTGGAAGGAGCGCAGATCATCGCGCGCCAGGTGGAAACTAATCTTTCAACCACGGCGGACACGGACAATGAAGGGCGTTTTCGCATTCCTTATCTGCGGGTGGGGAGCTATGAGGTCACCATTCGCAAGGAGGAATTCGGCGAGGCGCAGCGCACGCTGACGCTTTCGGCGGGATCGGCCTTCGAGCTTCCGGTGCAGCTCGCCGTTGCCTCGACCAGCGCCGCCGTGACGGTCAGCAGCCAGGCGGAAGTGCTCGAAACCGCGCGCACACAAGTCGCCGGCACAGTCTCGGAAGCCGAGGTCAACCAGATTCCGCTCAACGGCCGCAATTTTCTGGACGTCGCGCTGCTGGTTCCCGGAGTTTCGCCGACGAATACGCAGGCGAATCAGCTCTTCGCCGAAACCTCCGCAGTGCCCGGCCAGGGAATCTCGGTCAGCAGCCAGCGCAACTTTTCGAACAGCTTTGTCGTTGACGGCCTTTCGAATAATGACGACGCGGCGGGTGTGACAGGCGCATTTTACGCGCTCGACGTGATTCAGGAGTTTCAGGTGGTCACCTCGGGCGGGCAGGCGGAATTCGGCCGCGCGCTCGGCGGTTATGTGAATATGGTGACGCGCAGCGGCGGAAACACGCTGCACGGCGACACATACCTGTATTTTCGTAACCAACACCTCGACGCCGCCAACGCTC
>JASHWA010000057.1 GCA_030044325.1 Bryobacteraceae bacterium | reverse complement strand
GGTCCAGACCGTCGATATCGACCAAAATACGAAGCCGAAGCAGATCTACGTGGTTGGCGTGAACGGATCGCTGCCGCACCCGGTTACGCATGAGGGGACAGATAACGAGCGGCCGCGCTGGTCGCCCGATTCGCGGCAGATTTATTACGTATCGAATCGCGACGGATCGTCGCAGGTCTGGCGCATGAACCCGGATGGTTCGAACGCCGTCGAAGTCAGCCATCTTTCGACCGAAGCGTCGGGGATTTTGATTTCTCCGGATGGAAAAAAAATCGTTTTCGAATCGAATGTTTTTCCCGAATGTGGATCCGATGACGCGTGCAACAAATCCAAAATCGAGGAAGAGGCGAGAAACAAAGTCAAGGCGCGGATTTATACGTCGCTGCTGTACCGGCATTGGAACCAATGGCAGTCAAAGCGGCGCGGGCATCTGATGGTGATGAATTCGGACGGAACCGGGGTGAAAGATCTGACCCCCGGGACACGCGATGTTCCGCCGTTTTCGCTCGGCGGTCCGGACGATTACGCTATTTCGCCGGATTCGCTCGAGCTCGCCTTCGCGATGAACGTTGATACCAATCTCGCCACCAGCACGAATTCGGATATTTACACCGTTCCGCTCGCTGGAGGCGAGCCGCGCAAGATCACCATCAGTCCGGGCGCTGACAATTCGCCGCAATATTCCCCGGACGGCCGCTATCTCGCGTTCCGCTCGCAGATGCGCGCGGGTTATGAAAGCGATCGCTGGCGCTTGATGGTGCTGGAACGCTCGACCGGCAAGACGACCAACCTTTCCGAGGCCCTCGACCGGTGGATCGAGAGCTTCACCTGGTCGCCCGATTCGACGCGGCTGTTTTTTACCGTTGAAGATCGCGGAAGAACGAACCTCTGGATGATCCCGCTGACCGGCGGCGGCGCGGTGACCATCGCCTCGGGCGATTCGAGCCTGGACGACGTGCAGTTCGCGCCCGACAACAGCTTCATGATCTATACCGAAGAGAGCGGATCGCATCCGGCGGAAATTTATCGCGCGTCGTCAAGTGGAGGCATGGGGATTCCGCTCACGCGCTTGAACGATTCCCTGCTTCAGAGTTCTACCGTCCGGCCGCTCGAAAATTTTTGGGTCGAAAGCGCCGATAAAACGCGCGTCCACGCGTTTGTTGTGAAGCCGCCCAATTTTTCGGAGTCCCAAAAATACCCGGTTTTGTTCTTGATCCACGGCGGTCCGCAGGGCGCCTGGGGCGAAACGTGGACCTATCGCTGGAACGCGCAGGTGTTCGCGTCGGCGGGATACCTGGTCATCATGCCGAATCCGCGCGGGTCGACCGGCTACGGTCAGAAATTCATCGACGATATCAATGGCGATTGGGGCGGGAAGGTTTACGACGACATCATGGCCGTGGTGGATCACGTGACCGCGCTGCCTTACGCCGATCCTGACCGCATGGCCGCGGCCGGGGGATCGTACGGCGGATACATGATCGACTGGATGCTTGGCCACACTACGCGCTTCAAAGCGATGGTCTCGCACGACGGCGTATTCGATCTGCGCAGCATGGCCGGCGCGACCGAAGAGCTGTGGTTCCCGCTGTGGGAGTTCAAGGGAATGCCCTGGGAAAATCCGGAGATGTACGAAAAATGGTCGCCCAGCTATTACGTGAAGGATTTTCACACGCCTACCCTGGTGTTTCACGGCGAGCTCGATTATCGCGTCCCGCTCGATCAGGGCTTGCAGCTTTTCACCGCCCTCCAGACGCAGAAGGTCCCGTCCAAAATCGTCATCTTTCCGGATGAAGGCCATTGGGTGCTGAAGCCGCAGAACAGCGTGCTCTGGTACACACAGTTTCTGGACTGGGTCGGCGAGTGGACCAGGAAAGCCGATATACACTGATAGACTGCCTCCAATGGCCATTGAATTTCGAAACATAACGCTCGCGCCCCTCGACGGGTTTACGGCGATGGCGCCGTCGGGCGCGATCATCGGCGTGATCGGAGAAAAAGGCTCGGGTGTCAGCGAGCTCATGAAAATCGCGGGCGGAGCCGCGCAGGCCCAGGACGGGGAAGTGAAGGCGCCGCCGGAACGGCGCTACGTCGCGCTCGGCGAAACACTGAATCTCGCGCCGGCAGCCGTAATCGCGCTCGACCAGGCCCTCGCCACGCAGGACGCGATCGTGCGGGCGCGTACCGTCACCGCGCTCGACCGGCTGCGAAGATCGGGTTCCACCGTGCTGCTCGCCTCGCACGAATATCCGCTGCTCGAAGCGCTGTGCGACGAGGTGTGGTGGATCGAAGCGGGAAAGCTGGGGTCGAAGGGAGATCCCAAGGAAACGCTCGACCGGTACCGCAGATTTGTGGCGGAGCGCGTGCGCGCCTGGGGCGACACGATCGCGCCGCGCCTGGCGCCGGTCTCGCGCCGCGGCGACGGGCGCGCGGAAGTCATCTCGATCGAGACCCTCGGCGCCGGCGGCAATCCGACGATCGTGTGGAAGAGCGGCGAGATGGTCACCATCCGCGCGACGCTGCGCTTTCATGAAGCGGTGGAGAATCCGGTGCTGGGCGTGCTGATTCGTACCCAGATCGGTTTTGAAGTCTACGGGACCAATACGGAACTGGAAGAAGTGAAGATCGGGCCGTGCGCCGCGGGGGAAACGGTCGTGGTCTCGTTCCGCTTTCTGTGCGATCTGTGCCCCCACGCCTACACCATCACCATGGCGTCGCACGACCCGGACGGCACGGCGCATGACTGGCTGGACGACGCAGTCGCCTTCACGGTCGAAGACGAACGGCCGACCGCGGGCGTGGCGAATCTGCGGGCAAAGGTGACCGTAGAAAAATCCGCGGGTCAGATGGCCGCCGATGTACACAGATGAAGGCGTGCCCTTTTTTGAGCAAGCCCACTGATGCGTGCCGCGGCGGCACTATTGTCGACGCCTGAAGTTCAATCCCCCTCGCGACCGCTGACGCGCAGCCCGCTCCATTCTTCGCACACCAGAATCGAATTGGCCGGATTCTTAGGAGCGTATTTGAGACTCGCGACACCGATCAGCCGTTCCGGCTCGGCGGGCAGCCGTTGGCGAAGCGTGCTGATGTCCTGCGATGCGGTGTAATGCACGCCGCGGATCGAGTAGGAATAATACAGCGTGTGGTCGGTGGCTTCGGTGATCAACGCGTCGCCCAGCCGTCCCAGGCGATGCACGGTGAGCCGGCGTTTGCGCTCGCGTTTTTCGGGAGAGCTCTGGAAGCGCGAGGCGATGAAGATCGCCAGCGCGATCAGCAATACCGCAACGCCGCATAACGCGGCGACTTGAGCTCCGGCGGACATCGAAGAGACTATCGGGCCGCCGATGACACCTCAAAGACTTTGGCGTAGTCCTTCATAAACTGGTCTAATCCTTTGTCTGTGAGGGGATGGTTGAACATCCCATCTATCACCTTATACGGCAGCGTTCCGATGTGCGCGCCGGCCTTCGCGGCTTCGATCACATGAGCCGTGTGTCGCAGCGATGCGGCCAGCACCTGGGTATTGAATCCGTAGTTCTTATAAATCTGGACGATATCTCGGATTAATCCTATCCCGTCGCCGCCGATATCGTCGAGGCGTCCGGCGAACGGGCTTACAAAATACGCACCCGCTTTGGCAGCGAGCAGCGCCTGTCCCGCCGAAAAACACAGCGTGACGTTCACGCGAATTCCGTCGCGGCTGAGCCGGGAGCAAGCCGTAATTCCGTCCCGTGTGAGCGGCACTTTCACCACCACGTTCTTGTGGATCTTGGCCAGCTCGCGGCCCTGTGCCACCATCTCATCGGCTTCGGTTGCAATCACTTCCGCGCTCACGTCGCCGTCGATGATGTCGCAGATCCGGCGGATCTGATCCTCCAGCGGCACGCCTTCCTTGGCGATCAGGGAAGGGTTGGTGGTGACACCATCGATGATGCCCCAGCGGGCGCCCGCCTTCAGCTCTTCGAGATTGGCGGTGTCCAGAAAGAATTTCATGCGTCGTCCTTCAAGTGGCGCGAATGGTGCTGCGCGAGATTGTAGCCGCGAACTGGCAATTATAGCACTTGAAATCACATATAATGGTGGAGTTGCCGGATGGCCCTGTCCGGGTGATCGGGTTGTGGGGGCAGTATCTTCGCGGTTGCAGTACCATTTCGCGCGCAAGCGCTTCAAGACACGGAGTGTTCATGCCAAGCGGCCTGGCGATCCCGGCGCTGTTGCTGTCAAACGGCGCTCCATCGACGGTCAACCGGCTCTGGGATTCGTGGTTCAACAATCCCTTTGCCGGCATTCATCACCTGGTTTTTTTCGATTACGCGATTCTGATCCCGTATTTCGCCGTGCTCGGCGTGCTTTCCTGTTACGGGCTGCATCGCTACGAGATGATCCGCGGCTACTGGAAGCATCGCAAACAGTTTTCGGAGGGGCCGGCTAAGCGCTTTGAAAAACTCCCGCGCGTGACCATCCAGTTGCCGATTTATAACGAGCGTTACGTCGTCGAACGGCTGCTCGAGGAAACCGCGAAAGTCGATTATCCGCGGGAACTGCTCGAAATCCAGGTTCTCGACGATTCGACCGATGAAACCCACGCGTTCACCGAGCGCCTCGTCGGTGAATATCGCGCCGCCGGATTGCCCATCGAATATATTCACCGCACCAATCGCGCCGGCTTCAAGGCCGGTGCTTTGCAGAACGGGCTCAAAACCGCGAGCGGCGAGATCATCGCGATTTTCGACGCCGATTTCGTTCCGCCGCCGGATTTCCTGCGCCGCACGGTGCACTATTTCGCCGATCCCCGGGTCGGCATGGTGCAGACGCGCTGGGCGTATTTGAATCGCCACTACAACGTGCTCACCGAAGTCCAGGCGATGTTGCTCGACGGGCATTTCGTGCTGGAGCACGTCGCGCGCTGCGGCGCCGGGCTGTTTTTCAATTTCAACGGAACCGCCGGAATGCTGCGGCGCTCGATGATCGAGGACGCGGGCGGATGGCAGCACGATACGCTCACCGAAGATTCGGATTTGAGCTATCGCGCGCAGTTGAAGGGCTGGAAATTCGTCTACGTTCCGTCGATCGAGTGCCCTTCGGAATTGCCGGTCGAAACCTACGGTTTCCAAGTCCAGCAGTCGCGATGGGCGAAAGGGCTCACCCAGGTCGCCATCAAACTGCTGCCGCGGATTCTGCGCGCCGATCTGCCCTGGCGCGTGAAGCTCGAAGCGTTTTTCCATCTGACGCCGAACATTTCCTACCCGCTGATGATCGCGGTTTCCGCGCTGATGCTGCCGGTGATGATCGTGCGGTTTTATATGGGCTGGTTCCAGATGCTGCTGATCGACGTCCCCCTCATCGCGGCCTCGTTCTGGTCGATTTCCGCATTTTACGTGATCGCGCACCGCGAACTGTTTCCGAAATCGTGGAAGCGGGCGTTTCTGTTTCTCCCCGCGCTGATGGCGGCCGGCGTCGCGCTGACCATCATCAATACGCGCGCCGTGATCGAAGCGCTGATCGGGCATCAGACTGCATTTGCGCGCACGCCCAAGTACGCGATCGACAGCGCGCAGAAGGTGCAGATCAAAAACATCAAATATCGCCGGCGCAGCGGATGGCTTCCTTACGCCGAGTTGATCGCCGGCACATTCTTCCTGACCATGACGGTCTACGCGATCGAATCGTTCAACTACCTGGCGATTCCGTTTCTCCTGCTGTTCGTCGGCGGATATTACTGGGCCGCGGCGACGACGTTGTGGGAGGAATATCAGGGCAAGCTCGCATTCGAGCGCGCGCGCGAAGCCGAACGGGCAGAAGCGTAGCATGGAGCGTGTTGGCGCGCGAGCCGCGCCAGCCATGGCGCGGGTTCTTGCCAAAACGGGCACGCGGGCCGCCGTTTTGCAATGAGCGCGGGAACTGCTCCAGCCACATCGGCGCGCGAGCCGCGCCAGCCATGGCGCGGGTTCTTGCCCCTTCCAGCAAACGCGTACTGGCGAGC
>JASHWA010000544.1 GCA_030044325.1 Bryobacteraceae bacterium | reverse complement strand
GCCGAGGGTTCGGATCAGCAACTGGAAGGCGTAACCGTGAAACAGCATTTCTTCGCCGATGGCGCCGAACAGGAGGACGATGCTGACGAAGAGGAAACTGCCGGCGGGATGCTCGACCGGGGGGGTGCGCTCGAAGAAGGCGAATCCGGCGAGGGCGGGACCGGCGGAGATAACGACCGCGGCCGCGGCGGCGGAGGCAAAGCCGAGGAGCGCTTCGCGTGCAGAAGTGGCGGACCATCCCAGGCCGAGATCGGACAGGCGGCCGCGCTCGTAGATGCGGACGGTGATGGCGTTGGCGAGCGCGGCGGCGGCGAAGGTGGAAAGCGCGGAGGCGGCCAGGATTCCCGCGAGGGGGTACATCAGCAGGGCAAAGACGATCATCGCGAGCCAGCCGATGAGGATGAATAAACCGACGCGCAGAACGACTCCGAGCTTGCCGGGTTTGGGCGCGGGTGTCATGGATTCTCCATGATACGGCGCGGAGAACGGAATGCGTTGGGGCCCCGCGGCATGACTGCCGCAGCTCGCATGTGGCGTTTGCGCACGGGGTATAATGCCCGCGGGTTTTGCCGCGCTTACAGAGACGCCCAAAAAGTTACGGCTGCGCCACCAGGTCGAAATAGGCGATCAGCGAGTCGATGCCGCGCTCGATGTTGGCGATCGACATTTTTTCGTTGGGGGCGTGGATATTGTCGTCGGGAAGGCCGAATCCCATCATGACGCTGGGGGCGTGCAGTTTTTCGGCAAACAATCCGACGATGGGAATAGATCCGCCGCAGCGCACGTAAACGGTCTCATTGCCGAAAACTTTTTGCATCGCCCGCGCGGCTTTTTGGACGAAGGGATTTAAGGGATCGACCATCGAAGCGGGCGCCGACGAGAGCAGCTTGAAGGTTGCTTTGACGCCGCGCGGGGCGGCGGCCGCGATGGCGCGCTCGAGCTGGGCGACGACTTCGGCGGGCCGCTGATCGGGAACCAGGCGCAGGCTGATTTTGGTCACGGAGCGGGCGGGGATTACGGTTTTGGAGCCTTCGCCGGTGAAGCCTCCGCGGATTCCGTGAACTTCCAGAGTCGGCCGGGCCCACAGGCGCTCGAAGAGGGGAAATTCGGGCTCGCCGGCGAAATCGATGGATCCGATTTCGGTTTCGCGATAACGATCCGGGTTGAACGGCAGCCGGTTCCAGGTTTCGATTTCGGCCTGGGACGGTTTCAGCACGCGATCGTACAATCCGGGGATGCGGATGTGGCCGTCCTTATCTTTAAGCGCGGCGACGATCTGGGCGGCGGCTTCAAGGGCGTTGGGCGCGGCGCCGCCGTAATCGCCGGAATGCAGATCGGTGCGGGCGCCTTCGACGTGAATTTCGCCGTAAACGATGCCGCGCAGGCCGATGGTGAGGGTGGGAAGGTCCGGAGCGAACATGGCGGTGTCGCAGATGAGGGCGGCATCGCAGGCGAGCTCGTCCGGATGCGCTCTGACGTGTTCTTCGATGTGCTCGCCGCCGGATTCCTCTTCGCCTTCGATCAGGAAACGCAGATTGAGGGGAAGGCGGCCGCGTTCGCGCAAGACGCGGCGGGCGGCTTCCATAAGAATGTAGAGTTGACCTTTATCGTCGGCTGCGCCGCGGGCGTAAATGTTGCCGTCGCGCAGGACCGGTTCCAAGGGCGGGGAAATCCATTCATCCAGCGGATCGGGCGGCTGGACGTCGTAGTGGCCATAGGCGAGCAGCGTGGGCTTTCCGGGCGCGTGGAGCCAATCGGCGTAAACCAGCGGATGGCCGGAGTCTTCGATGATGGCGGCGTGCTCGAAGCCGGCGCGCGCCAGCAGATCGTGGACGAATTCGGAGGCGCGGCGAACGTCGGGAGCGTGTTCGGGCGAGGCGCTGATGCTGGGGATGCGCAGAAATTCGATCAGTTCGTTCATAAAGGGTTTTCGAGGCTGCTGAAAAAAAAGGCGTCAATATACTCGACGCACCGGTGGGAGGGGGTTCGGCCCTGGAGGTCCAGAGGGTACAGCGATACGGGTCCGCATTCCGGACGGGCGGAAGAAGGGGACAGTCCGCCGACGGTGTTGACGGTTGCGAGTCGATCGGCGCCAGGGGACAGTCCCCTTCTTCCGCGGATTGTGCGGCTTATCGGCATCCGTTTTTCAGCGATCTCTTTCGCCGTACAATAGATTATCTCGGTTTGATGCCCCCTTATTTCCTACGTCTTGGTTATATGCTGGAGTTCCTGCTGGCTCTGCTGACCATTTCGGATCTATGGGGCCAGGTGGGAGGGCAGAATCACCTGGACGACATGATCTGGGCGGCGAAGCTGGCGCTGATCGTGGGACTGGCGCTGGCGATCACGATGGGAACGGCCGCGGCGGTTTCGCATGAAAAAATCCGCAACGCGAAAACGGTAACATGCCTGGTGCTGGCGCTGGCGATCATCGGGGCGATGGCCGCGGCGACGTATTATGTTCATATACACGAAAACGATGATTCGGGCGGCTCGGACGCGGATGTGGCGCATGTGATCGTCAACGGGACGATGGGCTGAAGCAATGACGAACGATACCAAATTCGGCTCCTGGAGCGTGGCCGAAGCTCCCATGGCGATCGAGTATTCGCTGGTGGTGATCGAGGAGATTCGTCACGAGGTAGCGGAGGGGTTCCAGCGGCTGTCGCGCGGGGGCATCGAGGTCGGCGGGGTGCTGTACGGAACGCGGGACGGGCGCACAGTGCGCGTCCTGGCGATGCGGCCGATCGCGTGCGAGCACGCGCGCGGGCCGGGTTTTCTGCTCTCGGACCGGGACCGGGTGGCGTTGAACGAGCAGCTGGCGGGTGACCAGAGCGATCCGCACCTGGAGGGGCTGATTGCGGTGGGGTGGTTTCTTTCGCACACGCGCAGCGAGATCACGCTGAGCGAATCGGACCAGGAGATCTATTCGATTTTCTTTCCGGCGCCGTGGCAGGTGACGATGGTGGTACGGCCGGGGCGGGGCGGCAGCATGCGGGCGGGATTTTTCGTGCGGGAAAACGACGGGACGGTGCGGGGGGACCGCAGCTATCTGGAGTTCAATTTTCCGGATCGCCTGGCAGGCGTGCTCGACCGGGAGCGGCCGGCGCGGGAGCGCGGGAGCGCGGAGCGGCCGATGGGGGAGAAAATGGAGCGGCGCGTTCCGACTTTTTATCGCGCCGAATCGGCGGCGGCGCACGCTCCGGCGCGGCGCGAAGCAGCCGCACTTCCGCATCCCGACGCGGGCCCGCAGCTGCTGCAACCACAACCGCACGGGCGCAGGTGGGTTTGGCTGGCGGCATGGGCGGTGGTGCTGATCGCGGCGGTGGTGTTGGGATTAAGATTGTGGATGCCGGCGCGCGCGCCGGAGCCGCTTTCGCTCGCCATCCTCGAACGCGAGGGCGCATTGCAGATCGCATGGAATCCCGCGGCGAAGGCGGTGGCGAATGCGGCGCGCGGAGCGTTGCAGATCATGGACGGTTCGGACACGCGCACGGTCGCGCTGACGCCCCAGGCGCTCGCTTCGGGCAGGTTCAGTTATCAGCGGAAAACGGGGGATGTGGAGGTTCGGCTGACGGTGGCGGATGCGGGGGGCGCAACGGCGCAGGAGGCGTCGCGATTTCTGGGCAGCGCACCGGGCGTAGCCGATAAGGGTTCGGCCGACCTGGCGGAGCTTCAGCAGCGCCGGGACGAACTGGAAGCCGAGGTGCGCCGTTTGCGCCAGGAGAACCAGCAGAAGGACGAACAGATCCAAAAGCTGGAGCGGACTCTGCGAGTGCTCGAGACGCGGCTGGGGATTGAGGGAACTGGCAAGTAGTAATGGCGTATCTACTGCCCACTACCCACTTCCTGCTGCCTGATTACGGCCAGTTCATCACTAACTGGTAGGCGTCCACGCTGCCGATTCCGGTGGCGAGATTCCAGGCCGGGCCGGTCGCGTAGGCGGGCGTGAAGGTAGTGCTCGAAACCGAAAGCGCGCCGCCATAGCTGGTTCCGGCCACTCTTCCGCCGCGGCCGTAGCCGACGGTTCCGACCACGCCATAGCAATTGAAGGCTCCCGAGCAGTTCACGTCGATATCGCCCTGGGTGACGCCGTGAAAGATGGCGGGCGAGCTGGCCGCGAGCGAATAGTAGGTGGGATTCGGATTGCCCTGCAACGAGCCCGTTTTCTGATTCACCAGCGCCTGAATTCCGGCCATGATGGGCGATGACACCGAAGTGCCGCCGAATCCGGCCCAGTTGTTCGGCGCACCGGTGCAGGTGAATCCGCCGCCCACAACCGGGTCGGTGTTCGGATCGGACCAGCACGTCACGTAGTAAGCATCCCAGAATCCGTTTGAAGCAAACAGCGAGACGTCCGGAATATCGCGAACACCGTCGTTCGGATTCCCCAGCAGCCCCAGCTGATACGCAGGCTTGTCGTAGCCATTGCACGATCCGCTGACCACGCCGGGCGTTGATGGACGGCCTGTGGCGCATCCGCTGGGACCGCCGCTGCCGCCGATGGCGTTCAG
>JASHWA010000543.1 GCA_030044325.1 Bryobacteraceae bacterium | reverse complement strand
CGGGCCGCTCTCCATGATCGCCCGTTCGATCAGCCCCTTCGCCAGCGGAGAACACAGCAGAAGGCCGGTATCGATCGCGCCCGCCGATTCTCCGAACACGGTCACACCGCCGGGGTCGCCGCCCAATTGAGCGATATTTTGATGCACCCACTGGAGCGCCGCGATCTGGTCCAGCAGCCCGTAATTCCCCGAAGCGTGGTGCGGCGATTCCGCGGTGAGTTGCGGATGTGAAAACGACCCCAGGATACCGAGGCGATAATTGATCGTGACCACCACCATGCCTCTGCCCGCCAGCGCCGTTCCGTCGTAGGAGTCTTCGGCTCCGCTGCCCATGATGTTGGACCCGCCATGGATCCATACCATCACCGGCGCCGCGCGTCTCGGCGGCCACTCCGGCGTCCAGACGTTCAGATACAGGCAATCCTCCGACATCGCGATTTTCTCGAGAGGATAATCGTGACCGTATAATTTCGCCAGCGGCGCCAGGAAAACGCCGGTTCCGAGCGCATTCTGAATGCAGGCCGGGCCGAACCGGGTCGCGTCGCGAACGCCTTCCCATGCGGTGACCGGCTGCGGCTCACTCCAACGCAGATTTCCGGCGGGCGGCTGCGCGAATGGAATGCCCTTGAAGACAGCCCCCACGGGCGCTTGCTCGGCGCCGCGAATCGCACCTCCGGTAACCTGCACCACCGGCGCGGCCCGCTCCGCCGCGCTCAGCGCGAGTACAGAACCACAGGCGATCCACACAATCCGCGCGGCCGGGTTCACTGTGATTTCCTCTTGTTCAACATGGGGAGTTTCACCGTTGTGTATGTTCCAGGATAGCGTTCTGACCTGCCGGCAAGCGGCGGTAAAGCCCTCCCATCATCATGATCGCCCGGGCCACGCCTGATCGTTCAAGCTTGTGATACCGTAGCAGTCGGCATTGGATGCACAATAAACTTCCCAACCGCTGGATCATCGCAGCGTCCGCAGTCGCGATCCAGATCTGCTGCGGCGCTATTTATAGCTGGAGCGTTTTTGTCAAACCGCTGGCCGCTTCTGAGCCATGGTCGCTGGTGCAGATTTCGGCGACCTTTGAAATTGCCCTGGCCTTCATCGGCATCGGCGCTTTTGTGGGCGGATTGTGGCAGGACCACGTTGGACCGCGCATGGTCCTGGGGGTGGCCGGCGTCATCTACGGCCTCGGGTTCATCCTGTCTTCGTTCGCCGTCGCGCAACATTCTCTTGCCGGATTGTATGTGGGCTACGGCGCGCTCACCGGAACCGCGATCGGAATGGCGTATATCTGCCCCGTCGCCGTCATCGCCAAATGGTTCCCCGACCTGCGTGGTCTCATGATCGGCGCCACGGTGATGGGCTACGGAGCGGGAGCGGTGCTGATGGGCCCGGTGGCGGCGCGCCTGATCATCCATTCCGGCGTTCCCGCGACTTTTCAGATTTTCGGCGTCGCGTATCTTCTGGTGATCGTCGGCGCCGCGCAGTTGCATGTCGATCCGCCGGCGCACTGGGCTCCCCAAGGTTGGGTTCCCCGTACGACGGTCTCGAAAATGGCGACCCGCGTTCATTACACCGTCGCACAGGCCATCCGCAGCTGGAAATTCTGGCTGCTGTGGCTGCTTCTGGTGCTGAACACCTCGGCGGGAATCATGGTGATCAGCCAGGCGTCGCCGCTCGCGCAGCAGCAGGTGGGGATGAGCGTGATCGAAGCCGGCGCCGTGGTGGGCGTGATTTCGATCTTCAACGGCATGGGCCGCCTGGCGTGGGCCTGGATTTCCGATTTCATCGGCCGCGCGCAGGTCTTCTTCGCGTTGTTCGCCATCCAGGTGTGCGTCTTTTTCGCCTTGCCGCGCCTGCATGACCGTTTCCTGTTTGAAGCCGCGGTGTGCGCGATCGCGCTGTGCTACGGCGGAGGGTTCTCCGTGCTCCCCATCTTCGCCGCGGACTTTTTCGGCACGCGCAACATCGGCGGGATCTACGGCTGGATTTGCATGGCCACCTGGCTGGTTGCCGCCATCCCCAGCCCCATGCTGATCGCGCATGTGCGCGAAACCACCGGAACCTATGAGTCCGCACTCACCGCGATCGGCTTCGTGATGGTCTTGTCGCTCCCGCTGCCGATTCTCGCCGGCCGGGCCGCCGTCCGCGCCGCCGCGGTTCAGAGCGCGTCCGCGCAAGCCTTGGAAAGCGCATAACTCCAGGCGCGACAGTAATGCAGCGCGTGGGTCGCGCCTTTTGAGAATCTCCAGAATTGCGCTAATCTCGTCCGCGTCATCGCGCCCTTGCTGATCAGGAGGCGGTTATGAAAAAAGCCATTTTGACAGTGATTCTGGTTCTTACGGTTTGCGCGGCGTTTGCCGCCGCGGCTCCCACGGTCCACAACAGCGATGGCAGCACGACGAACTATTGGGTGCACTACTACCACACGACGTATTTCTACCACACCTACTGGGCGCCGGTTTACTATCGGCCGGTGTTTGTGGCGCCAGTGGTTTATCCGGTCTATACCTATCACTACTGGTATTACAAGTTTGCTGGGCGGTAACTGACGAGATCGCCTCCGCGGCGTATGCGGGCGGCCCCGGTCCAAATGGATCGGGGCCGCAGTGCTTTTTGTCCCTCCCCGAAATCATCGCGCGCCCCGCGCCGCAGGGCGGGATTTATCCCGCGGAGCTTCCGCTCCGCCAACCCTTTCTTACAGGCGACGGCGACGATCAGTACCTCTTCAGCCGCCCGCGAATGTTGCGCGCGAGCTTCTCGATGTCCTCGGTCCGCTTCATATCCTTCACTGAAACGACGAAGGCGGTGTCTTTATCGAGATCCGTTTTCAGCTCTTCAGCGAGCTTGAGCAGCGCGGCGGCGTCTTCCTCATTTTTCTTGTAATCGGCCTTGGCGATCTCGTCGCGCTGGAGCTTTCCATTGGGGAGCTTGGCGTCGCTGGGATCGCCGCCCGGCGCGGTGGAAAATGGAGCTTTGGGTGACGGCACTTGCGCGAACATCGCGCCGAGAAGCAACAAGATCAACAATAGCGGCTTCATCACCTACAATCATACAGACGCCAATGGTGCGGTTGGCGCCTCCGGCCTGAAGTGGCCGCGAAGGAACCTGTTGAGAAAGGGTGGCGCACGCGCTTTTGCGTGCCGTCCGCTTGGGAGTTGGTCATGCGCCGGCAAAAATGCCGGCGCGGCACGCACTCTTGCGTTGTGCCACGCTAGCGCTGACGGCTCGCGGGAGCGTTTCCGGGCCCACCGGTCGCCGGCGCGGCGGGTGCGGCGTGGTCGATGTAATACGTCATCGCGGTGTATTGCATCTCATCCCATGTCTGATCGCCCCACCGCACGTCGATTTTCGGGTTGGGATTCGAAGCGTTGTTCGGCGAATTGTCGTAGTGCGCCGTGGCTTCGAGACGCGATCCCTTCGGAACCGCGAGCGGCTTGGCGAAGGTGTACCACGTCTGCCAGTTGAAATCGTAGTGCGGCACGTCGAGCACAACCTGGGAGTCTCCGTTGGGGTAAATCAGCCGGTAATGCCAGCTCTTGCCGCGAAGGTGCGTGTGCGGGACCATGGCCTGGATATGGCAGTCCTCGGTGAATTCGATGGCCGAATCGACTGCCTGATCAGGATCTCCGGCCGGGATCTTCAGCATCGGGTTCATGAACGCGGCGGTATGGATCTCGCGTTCCGGCGCTTCCTTGGCGAAGATCAGGCCGATGCTCGATTGATCGCTCGCGGCCTTGCCGTTGGCGGTGTAGTGAACCTGGAACACCAGCGATGAACCCGCCGGAATGCGGATTGCCTCGCCGGGCTGGAAAACCATCGGCGGCGCTCCGGGAGCCACCGCGGCGAGCATCACGCCAGGTCCAGGGCCACCCGGCCGATTCATCTGCGGCATTTTCGGCAGAACCTGGTTGAAGCCGGAGACCCAGGACGTCCCTTCAGGCTCCCGCATGTAAACGATGATGTGATGCACCACGCGGCGGACGCCGGGCCGGATCTCCATCGCCTGCACCCACTTATCCTCGGTGAAATTGGTCGGAATGGTGAAATACTGATACTGGACCGTGCCCTCGGCAGGGACGTCATACGGTTTTGGCATCGTCAGGACCAAATCCGGCTGCCCGATCTGCCATCCTTCGACGAATTTGGGCGTCGGCGGCAGATCCTTGGGATTGCCCTCCGGCGCGCCTCCATCGATCCATGCGAGCAGCGTCTGCTTTTCGGCCTCGCTCAGCCTGCGATCGTTGAGGAATACGCCCGGCGGCTCCGAGGCGTGCCAGGGCGGCATCAGGCCCTCGGAAACGTACTGGCGAATCGACTTCGCCCACGGCCTTGCCTCTTTATAGGTGAGCAGCGGCATCGGCGCGATTTCGCCGGCGCGATGGCAGGTCGCGCAATTCTTATACAGAATCGGCGCGACATCTTTCGAAAAAGTGGGCACGGCGGCGGCGGCTGCGCTCGCGGCGAATCCCACGCACATTAGCGATGTGAACAGGCCTTTCATTTCGGCTCCCTTAACGAAGTATACCGGCAGCACCGGGTGTGGCGAAACCCGGTATCGACTGTATTCGACACATCCGGCCGGCGAAAGTCTCTGATTTTACGATCTTTGACTGATCGACGGGGTCGCCGCTTGACGATAGGCGAACAAATAGCGAAAATGGGTGCTATGCCTCAACTGGTAGGCATCGCGAAACTGGCGGCGGAAAGCCCGCGCATCGAGGCGAAGCGCAGGGTGGAATACTTCGAGCTGGAAACGCGGTCGCTTTTGACGCGCTGCGACAGCCCGCGGGTACCGTTCCGCTGGACGATCAATCCCTACCGCGGCTGCGAATTCGGGTGCAAGTACTGCTACGCTCGTTACGCTCATGAGTTCATGGAATTGCGCGATCCGCTCCAGTTCGAGCGGAAGATTTTCTCAAAACATTTCGATCCTGTGGCGTTTCGGCAGGATTTGCGCAGGCTCCCGCGCGGCGAAACCGTCGCGCTGGGGACGGCGACCGATCCCTATCAGCCGGCCGAACGGCGCTACCGGGTGACGCGCTCGATTCTAGAGATTTTCGCGGGCCTCACCGGCCTGCACCTGGGAATCACCACCAAATCCGACCTGATTGCGCGCGATATCGACGTTTTGACCGAAATCGCGAGGCGCCATTTCCTGGGCGTTCACATGACCGTGACGACCACGGATCGCGACCTGGCGCGGCTGATCGAGCCGATCGCCCCACGCCCGGATCTGCGGCTGAACGCGGTTCGCAAGCTGACGGCCGCCGGCCTGCGCGCGAGCGTGTTCTGCGCGCCCGTGATGCCGCTGATCAATGACGGCGATCCATCGCTCGACGCGCTCGCGAAAGCGGCGGCGCGGGCCGGCGCCCACAACTTCGGTGGAAATGTTTTATTTCTGAAGCCCTGCTCGCGCCAGGTGTTTTTGCCGTTTATCGATGAACATTTTCCGCAGCTCGCAAAAAAATATCACGAGCGCTACGATCGCATGGCGTATCTGAGCGGCGATTACCCCCAACGCATCCGGGAACGGATCGAAAACGTTCGACGGCGCTACGGCTTCAAT
>JASHWA010000542.1 GCA_030044325.1 Bryobacteraceae bacterium | reverse complement strand
CCGTCTCCCCGCCGCGAATGCGTTCGACCAGGACACTCAACGCCTCCCAGCGGGCGGGCGACGGATCGTCGAAATCCATCTCATAGCCGAGGAAATCGGGGTGTGCGGGCCTGCCGTTCATCATTGTGCACCTCCGCTCACCTGGTAAGCCGCCCAATAGGCGGGCGAGGCCCGCCACGATCCCGACCGCAGCATATCCACCTGGCTGCGGCGCAGCGCTTCGGCCGGCGGCACGTCATGCAAATAGCGGTAAAAGCTTGAAAAAATCGCGCCCGTCGAGTCTGAAACGGGCCACCCCGTAGAAACGATGGCGCGCGCGCCCGCGGTTTGCCAGGCGCGCGTCAAACCCAGCAGCCCGGCGCCCGCCCGCGCGTCTCCGGCGCCCGTTTCGCAGCCGCTCATCACCACCACGGCGCCCGGAACCTGCATGCTTGAAACGTCGGCCACTGTTAGCAGTTCCGGCTTTCCCGTTGCGCCGATTCCGAGCGCGATCAACCCCTGATCACGCCCCGCGGGCGGAGTCAAGACGTGGGTCGCCAGGTGGATGATCGCGGGGTGGCGCGCGGCCAGTTGCAGAAACAGCGGGCGGGTGGCGTCGGCGCCGCGCAGCAGGACGGCGTTGCCCTGCCAGCTTCGCGCGCTCGATTCGATCTCGGCGCCGCTCGCCACCAGCCGGTTCAGATCGCCGCCGGTTTCCGCTGCGAGGCCCCAGCCCGCGAACACGGGCCGCGCACGGCGCTGGTCGGCGAGATTGTAGATCGGATCTCCGACGCCCAGCAACCAGCCGTTCGCATCCGGCTTGTCCGGCGCGCCGCTCGCCGGCAGCGCCCCCGGAATTACCTCTATTGAATGCCTCTCCACCAGATACTTCTCGTTTCCACCGTAATTCGTGACCAAAGCCCCGAACGGCACATCAAACAATGCATCGTCTACCGACAACGTCCATTCCGGCTTGCGCGCGATCCGCGCCGGCAGCGTTCCGAACAGTTTCCGGTACAAGCGGGCGCCTGAAACGTACGCCTGGTTTTCATTGCGCCGGACTTCGCTCCGGAATGTGTCGATTTCGTGGCGAATCACGTCTGCCGGCGGCAGACGATGGAGCGTCGTGTCTTCGCGCGTAACGGCCCACAAGTACGACGCCCGCTCGCCCAGGTGAAAAACCAGAACTACTCTAGCCTTGCTTAATCCCTTCTGGAAATCTATAAGTGAAATCTGAGCACGAATTTTCTCAGGTCTCTTTGCGAAAATTCGTAATTTCGTTTCGGCTTCCATTTCGGAGAGCTGCAGGTTCAATTGGTCCGATTCGGAACTGCGTTTGAGTCCAGCCCGTAACAGCCGCGCCATTTCCGCGCGCAGCCGCGCCTGGACCTCCCAGTACTCCGGATCGAGCTTCGCGCGCCAGCCCTCGCCAATGGCCACGCTCTCGCGCAGGCTGGCCGCGCGATTCGTCTCGACCGCCGCGAGCGAGCGTTCGAGCATGGCACGATCGCCCTTGCCAATAGCGCGCTCGGCCGCGGCTTCGATGAACGAATCGAACACCCGTTTTTCGAGCTCGACATTCGCAGCGGTCAGCGCGGAGACCGAGGGCGGCACTTCACGGCGCCAGGCGGAAGCAAGATCGACGCTCGCGGCGAAGTCGCGCAAGGCCGCGTCGTTTTCCCCGCGCCGGATCCGGATTTCGCCGCGCTGATGCATGAGCAGATAGCGCGGATAGCTTGCATCCACCACATTGGCCGCCGCGATGGCGCGATCGGTGAACAGCGACGCCGCGTCGAGTTCGCCCTGTTCCAGCTTCAACCGGCCCAGAAGCGCCCAGGAAAACGGCAGCTCCACGCGATCGAACATCGAGCGCAGCCGGAAGGACTGATCGAGCGCCCGCTCGGCGAATTCGAGATCGTGCGCCGCAAGGCGGCTTGCACCCAGATAATCCCAGCCCAGGGCTTCGAGCGCGATGCTCGCCTGGCGCCGCGCCGCTTCGATTCCGTCCACATAAAATTGTTCCGCGCTGCCGTCGTTTAAAACTTCATGGATGCGGCCGAGCTGGAGCAGCAGCGGAGCCTCGAAATACGGCTTCGGGAGCCGCGAGGCGAGCTGGCGCGCGCGCTCCCCCGCGCGCATCGCCGAGTCGATGTCCCAGACCTGAAGGTAGAGGCTCGAAAGATTCGCTTCGATCGCGCCGGCATCGGCGAGATCGCGCACGGCGATGGCTCGTTTGCGGGCTTCAAGAAAAGTCGCGAGCGCATCGCGATAACGGAAATTTCCGAATTGCGCGCTGGCGATGGATTGAAGCATACGCACAGCGCTGACTTCATCGCGATTTGCGGTAGCGAACGCGTATCCGCGCCGGTAAAGAACCTCCGCGGCTTTAAAATCCGCTGCCGCGAACAGTTTTCGAGCGGCGAACTGAAGATCCTGAGACTGTTTGGTGCCCCACCACGGGGCAGGTGAGCGCGGTCCTACCCCGATCCCGGCCGACGGACGCAGACCGAGCATCGCAAGCGTTACGGTGAGGCAAAGGCACCGGTTGAGCGCCATTGCACCTTCCGTCGGCTTTTTAAAGTTTCAGTCTGAGATATTACCAGATATTTCGGATATATTCCAGTCAAACGGAGTATTACAGAAGTCTGACAGCGAGGTTTTTTGCGAGCGGGTCGTCCGACCCGCCCGCGAAGCGAAGGAATGCCCGTCTTAGTTGCTGGGCGGCAGGATGATAATCGGTTCTCCCATGGCGACCTCCTTTGGCCACGAAAGTACCGG
>JASHWA010000541.1 GCA_030044325.1 Bryobacteraceae bacterium | reverse complement strand
CGCAAAAATGATCGCGGAAAGAATTCGCTTCGTCATGGCGCTAAGATACCGCCCCGGATGTTCAGCGACGCAGCGACGCGTCCCAATTGGTACGCACGTAGGTGAGCTGCGGATTGGGCTGCTCGACGGCCTGAAGAAACAGGATTCTCGAGCCGTCGCGCGACATCCCCATTATGTTATCGGGGATCACCGCTGCGGGGTCAACGACGTTTCCGGGACCGGCAGCTCCCAAAACACGATCCTGGGCAATTGGGTGAATGATGCTTACGCGGGCGTGTGTTAAGTCTCGAACGACCTTGTGATCGGCAACACTTTCCTGAACGTTCTCTTTGAAACGCTCAACGGCGATAATTATCCGGATGTGTTCCCGCCGCCGGTGGAACCGGGGCAGCCCGCGCCCGCGTCGATGGCGCGGCCCGCGCTTCGCAAACACGATCAATAAACCAAGGCGCGCCGCACCCGGCAAAGCATGGTGATAAAATTTCAGTTTCACGAAGGGAGATCCCGATGAGACTGATCGGAACAATCGTGTTGACGGCCTGTGTGGCGCTTGCGCAGGGCCGCGGCGGACGTGGAAATGCTCCGGGCGGCCCGGCGCAGCAGCCAGCGAATCCTGCGCAGGAAACGCGCACCGGCCCGCCGCCTGAGGAGCACAGCTCCATTACCAAACATAAGGCGCGCGTCGGCGGACAGGAGATCAGCTACACCGCGACAGCGGGCACCTATGTAATCAAAGCCGACGACGGCACGCCCAAAGCCGTGATGTTCTATGTCGGGTACGTGAAAGACGACGTATCCGACGAATCCAAACGGCCGCTGTCGTTCGTCTACAACGGCGGCCCGGGATCGGCGTCGAGCTTCACACACATGGGACTGGGGCCGCGCCACATCGTGCTGACCGACGACGGCCACGGCATGCCCGCGCCCTATTCGATCGAGGACAACAACGATTCCTTCCTGGATGCGACCGACATGGTGTTCATCGACGCGGTTTCGACCGGCTACAGCCGGCCCGCGCCGAACCAGAATCCGTCGCAATTTTATGGAGTGGTCCAGGACGCGACGACTTTTTCGGATTTCATTTATCAATACGTCACGCGCAATGAGCGCTGGGCGTCGCCAAAATTTCTGCTGGGCGAGAGCTACGGCACCACGCGTTCCGCGCAGCTTTCGCAGGTGTTGCAGGAGCGGCACCAGATGTATTTGAGCGGCATCGCGCTGATATCGACGGTGGCGTTCGGAAATTTCGGCGCCGATGAGCGGACGCGATTTTTCCTGCCGACGTTTGTGACTTCGGCGTGGTATCACCACCTGCTCGCGCCGGATTTGCAGAAACTTCCGATTGAAGAAGTGGCGCAGAAGGCTCGCGAGTTCGCGCACGGCGAGTACGCGCAGGCGCTCGAAAAGGGCGACCAGATTTCGCCCGCCGAATATCAGAAGGTGGTCAAGGATCTGGCGCGCTTCACCGGTCTGAAGCCGCAGTACATCGAGGAAGCGAATCTGCGCGTGAGCCCGCAGCGCTGGTTCAAGGAACTCGAACGCGACAAGCGGCGGACGATGGGGCGGCTCGATTCGCGTTTCGAGGGCATGGACGTGGACGCCGCGGGCGAGCGCTACGAATACGATTCGAGCGAAGCGTCGTATGAAGGCGCGTACGTGGCGATGTTCCAGGATTACGTCCGGCGCGAGCTCAAATGGAATTCGGAGATGTACTACACCGTGAGCGCGCAGGTCCGGCCGTGGGACCAGGGCCAGCCGGGAGGTCCGGCGGAGGCGCTCCGATCAGCGATGACGCAGCAGGGTCATCTGCACGTGCTGGTGGTGTGCGGCTATTACGATCTGGCGACGCCGTTCAACGGCATCGAATACACGGTCGCGCACATGAACCTGGAGCCATCGGTTCGCAAGAACCTGAGCTTCAGCTATTACGAAGCGGGGCACATGATGTACATCGACAAGAAGGCTCGGGAGAAGCTGCACCGGGATATCGACGCGTTCATCAATTCGAGCTATTCGGCGGGAGGGTCGATGAGCGGAGCGACGCCGACGTCGCCGGCGCAGCGGGAGAGATAGCCTGCGAGGACGATGTCACGGCCCAAGGAGGTCAGGCGCGACTCACCCCTTGACTGGAATCCAGATCTCGAATCCTCCGTTCCCGCTCACCGGATCGAACGCCTCGCCGTAGCGCTCAAACGACGGGCCATCGGAAACCTCGTAACCCGATTCGGGCTTCCACTTGTTGTAAATCGTGGCCCACACGCGGCGGATGATCGAAACATGATCGCGATGCGCGAAGACGGCGTATTTTTGCTCCGGAATGCGGATGCTCGCGAACTCCCGGGGCAGACGCGAAAAATCCGACACCTCGACGCCGGCGATGTAATCGGTATTGCCGGCATCGTCGCTGTTCGACAGCACGCCGTAGGTCGCGCGCCCGATTTGGCCGGGAATATGGCCGATATGGGGCGCGAAACGCTGCCACTGCGCGGGAATCGCGGCGGCGGTTTGGGCGCTGTAGCGCTCGCGCAGGCCGGCGATCAGCAGCGTTTTTCCGTTTTCGATGCGCGGGGGCGCGAGAGTTTCTAAGACTGCTTCATTCATTTTGATCGGCTCCTGTATGGAAATTTTCGCGAGACTCGCCTGCGCGCGCAGCGCTTCCGGCGTCATGCCGAATTCGTCGCGAAAGGCTCGCGTGAAGGCTTGGTGCGATCCGTAGCCCGCATCGAGGGCGACCGCCAGGACATCCGGCGCTCCGCCGGCGAGCGCGCGGGCCGCTTCGCTCAACCGCCGCACGCGGACGTACTGCATCACGGAATGCCCGGTCGCATAGGCAAATGCGCGCGATAAATGAAAGCGCGAGACACCGGCCGCGCCGGCCACGTCATCGAGGGAAACCGGCTCGCGGAAATGATTTTCGATGAACCACAGCGCTTTATCGCTCAGCACGGGATCAGAATAACCGTGACTGGGAGGCGCGCGCTTGATCGCGATTGCCGTGGTGCGCGCGCTCGTGCGTGCGCCATGCGATCGCCACCCAGCGGAAAATCCACTTTCAACAAGCCGTTCAGCGAAACAGCGAGTACTTCCGGGCACCGAAATTCCACACGTAAACCACCGCCGCGGTCACGATCTTGGCGAGCAGGTAATACAACCCCAGTTTCGAAGTCAGCAGCCACATCCCCAGCTCATTCAATCCCAGCCCCGCGACGCCGATGGCCGCGAAAATCGTGAACTCGAGCGTGGCATTCGACAAGGTGCGGTTGCTGAACACCCACGTGCGGCTCAGCCAGTAATTGACCGCGAGTCCCAGGATGAACGAGATCGCGGCCGAAGTCAGGTAATAGATCCCGGCGAAATGCGTCAGCGCGAACAGCGTCGCGAAATCGACGGCCAGCGCGACCGAGCCGACCACCGTGTATCGCGCAAACTGCACGAAGGTGTCGTTCGACGAATCGAACAGCACGCGGCGCAGCAGCGGGATTTTTCTCGAGGCAGTCTCCACGGGCTGGGTTAGCATCGGCATCCGACCGTTAGACCGGCGCACGATTCCAACGAAACATTTAACGGCTAGTCAGCTAGTTTACGCTCCAAAAAACAGGAATCCGGCGCAGGACGGCCTGGAAGTTCCTCCAGTTGGAAAAACAGATTTTTTTACAGCGGCGCGTCCGGAAGCGCCATCGCGCGCCACATATGCGCCACGGGACTGTTGTCGTTGCCCAGTCCCTCTTTGGGCTGTTTGAACTGCCGTCCGACGATGTCGAGGAACGGCTCGATGGTCACCTTCACGTTGGGATCGAAGGCGTACAGATCGTTGACCGTCACCATCCGCGGCTCCAGGTACCACTTGTGATTCTTCGCATACTTGTAGGCGGCCTGGATGTGCACGGGCGGTTCGTAATCGACGCCGAACATGCGTTTATACAGGTCGGGATACTCGTAACCGTGCGCGGGGTCGGGATAGAATCGCAGCGCCTGGTGATAGCGCACCGCGAAGGTGACTTTGGGCGAAACGTAGGGCTCGAACATCTGCGCCCCGAACCATCCGTGATCCACCTTGATCAGCGTCTGCGAAACATCGTGGATCAGGCAAGCGAAAATGATCTCCTCGCTCATGCCGGTCTTCATCGCGCGGTTGGCGCTTTGAAGCACGTGATTGACGGTGGTGAAGCGCAGCTTGAAATAATCGAGCAGCGTGGCATTGGCGGGCATCGGCGGAAGCTGTTTGACATTCCCGCGGCCCGCGACAAACACGCCCCCCGCGCCGCGCCGGAACGGCCGCGTGCCGATCTGCGCTTCCAGCTCGGCCACCGTGGGGAATTTCGGTTTTTCGTCGTCGGCCGGGGGCGCGAGCGCTTCCTCCAGCTGATCCGACATATAATCCTCGAGCGCCTCCGCGCGCGCCTCGTGATCCATGCCCGCCACGGCGGCCGCGCCGCCGAGACTGGCGATAAAAAGCCTGCGATCGATCTCCATTTCCGGCTGCTCCTTTCTTTTGCAACTATACGCTAATCTCGCCTGCAGCGCATCGCCCTACCCGATCAGGAGGCGGTTATGAAAAAAACGATCTTGATGCTGGCAATTGTTCTGGTGGCTTTTACGGCGTTGGCGGCGGCTGCGGCCCCCACGACGCATTCGACGGATGGTGGCGCGAAGAACTGGTTCGTCTACACCTATCACACGTATTTTTATCACACCTATTACACGCCAGTGGTGTATTACCCGCGCGTGTGGGTCGCGCCGGTGTATCACGTGTACCCGGTGTACACGTATCGCTACTGGTACTACAAGTTCGCCGGGCGGTAGTTGAAGCTCCGCCTCCGCGTCGTCGGAACAGCCCCGATCCTCGACAGGATCGGGGCCTGTGGCATTTTCAGGGCAGCCATTCACCTCCCGATTGAAGATATCGAGCGCATCGAAAAAGTCGGCGCCCAAATCGCCGGAACGCGCTATGACCTGGCGCAGATGAGGACGCTCGACAGCGAGAAATAGTTCGTAGTACGGGGTGCGTGGTGAGTCGTCCGGTGCGGAGAGTCCAGGGTCGCGCACAGCCGACGGCGAACTACGAACCACGCGACGTTAAGTCGCGGTAAACCTGCGAATCGAATTCGCCCGTCCCGTCGATTCATCCACTTCGACGATTACCGCGTGCAATTCCGCTCCGTGCCGCGCCGCTTCCATCCGGACCGGCAATTGCGTCAGGAAACGCTGCAAGACGATGCTTTTTTCGACCCCGATCACTGAGTTGTACGGCCCCGTCATGCCGACGTCGGTCTGATACGCGGTCCCGTTGGTCAGAATGCGGGTATCCGCGGTGGGAATGTGCGTGTGCGTTCCCAAGACCGCGGAAACGCGGCCGTCGAGATACCAGCCCATCGCCATTTTCTCGCTGGTGAGCTCGGCATGGAAATCCACCAGCCGGACCTTGGCGCTCGCGGGGAGAGTCTGGATAAGATCATCCGCCTTGCGAAACGGGCAATCGGTCTGCGGCATGTACACGCGGCCCTGCAGATTGAGAATCGCGCAATCGACGCCGTTGCGTGCGGCGACGACGATGCATCCCTTGCCGGGCAACTCCGCGACGTAGTTGGCCGGGCGCAGCAGCCGCGGCTGGCGCGCGAAGTAATCGTAAATTTCGCGCTTATCCCAGATGTGATTGCCGCTGGTGAGGACGTCGAGGCCGTAGCCGAACAGATCCTCGGCAATCGCGGGGGTGATGCCGAACCCACCGGCGGAATTTTCCGCGTTGGCGATCGAAAGATGAATGTTTTCGCTCGCGACGATTTCCTTGAGGCGCCGCGCGACGAGAGCTCGCCCGGGTGAGGCGAAGATGTCGCCGATGAATAGAAGATTGGTCAGGATTTTCGAGAGCCGGTCGAATCAGCTCAGCTTTCTAAGCGCACGGCGCCGCGCGCGTATTCCGAAGCGCACAGGCGAAGTCCGTTGTGCGCGGTTGAACATTCCGAAGCGCACAGGCGAAGTCCGTTGTGCGCGGTTAAACATTCCGAAGCGCACAGGCGAAGTCCGTTGTGCGCGGTTGAACTAAGGAGCGCGCCACCGGGCCGTCCTAGCCTCCGTCATTGACCCTGAACTTCCACAGGGGGGATCCCCCGCGCGCCTTCAGGCTTCTCCATGGCGACTTTCATCGCCGGAGCTTGCACACCAGCACAAAGATCGAGTCGGACCCCATGACATTGACTGTTGGATCAATTTATTAGAGGCCGCACACAAACCCAGCAGGAACGCTCCGTGACAATCATAGCAGAGAATCTCAAAGGAGTCGTGGCGGGCGGACTCGTGTCGCTGCGCGGCGGTGTGCATGATCTGGGTGAAATCGCCCCCGCCCTCACGGGCAGGGCTTTCGAAGCGGCGAAAGTCCAGCCGGTCGTTTCAGCAGGGTGGCGCCGCGGCACACAAGAGCACGCGCCGCCAAGACTGGCCTATTTCCGCGGAAATAGTCTGCTCGCTACCAACACCAGCCCGAAAATCGCAACCCCGGCAGTCACGGGCAAAGCCCAAATCGCGATCGCGCGCGGCAGCAACACCTCCAGGAAAGGGACCAGGACCAAAAGCCAGAGCCAGCGCGGAAATTTCGGTGCTGCTGCAGGTTCGGCCATGTCGCACTTCTCGACGATCATACCAAACACCCGCGCTTGGCACGCTTGTTAAAATAACGTTTCCACATGATATTTGACTTTGAGCCGTTCTCTTCCCGCCATATTGGTCCCGATGCGCGCGAGCGCGAGGAAATGCTGCGCGTCGCCGGCGCCGCATCGCTTGATCAACTCATCGATGAAACCATCCCCGAACGCATTCGTCTTCCGCGACCGCTGAATCTTCCCGAGGGCTTGAGCGAGTACGAATATCTGCGCGGGTTGCGCGAAATCGCGGCGCGCAACCGGATTTTCAAATCCTACATCGGTCTCGGCTATTCCGATTGCGTCACGCCCAGCGTGATTCTGCGCAATGTGCTCGAAAATCCGGGGTGGTACACGCCGTATACGCCGTATCAGGCCGAGGTCGCGCAGGGGCGCCTCGAAGCGATGCTGATTTTTCAAACCATGGTCGAGGATCTGACCGGGATGCAGGTCGCCAACGCGTCGCTGCTCGACGAAGCGACCGCCGCGGCCGAGGCGATGACCCTGCTGCATCGCGTAGCGAAATCGGACGCGATGAAATTTTTCGTCGCCGGTTCGTGTTTCCCGCAGACCATCGACGTTTTGCGCGCGCGCGCCGAGCCGCTGGGCATCGAGCTGGCGATCGGAGACTGGCGCAAGGCGGAATTTACGCCCGATATGTTCGGAGCGCTGGTGCAATCGCCCGACGAATCGGGCGCGGTGCACGATCTCGGCGATTTCATCGCGGCGGCGAAAAAGCACGGCGTGATGGTCGCTGTCGCCACCGATCTGCTCAGCCTCGCGCTGCTCACGCCGCCCGGCGAAATGGGCGCGGACGTGGTTCTGGGAAATTCGCAGCGCTTTGGAGTCCCGCTCGGTTATGGAGGCCCGCACGCCGCGTTCTTCGCCACGCTTGAAAAACACGTGCGCCAAGTCCCCGGCCGCATCATCGGAGTTTCGGTCGACGCGCACGGCAACCCGGCGTATCGCATGGCGCTGCAAACGCGTGAGCAGCACATCCGCCGCGAGAAGGCGACCTCGAATATCTGCACCGCGCAGGCTCTGCTGGCGAATATGGCCGGATTTTACGCCGTATGGCACGGCCCCAAGGGGCTCACCGCGATTGCGCGGCGCGTGCACGGGCTCGCAAAACTGCTCGAGCGCGAGCTGGCGAAAGTCGGCGTCGCGCA
>JASHWA010000005.1 GCA_030044325.1 Bryobacteraceae bacterium | reverse complement strand
CCAGCCGATCCAGCAGGCTTTGCCGCTCTTCATGGCCGCGCTGAAAATTGCGGAAAATATTTTCGACCAGAATCACCGCGGAATCGACGATGATTCCAAAATCCACCGCACCGACCGAAAGCAGGTTGGCGCTTTCCCCCATCAGGACCAGCAGGATCGTGGCGAAGAACAGCGCAAACGGAATGTTGATTCCCACGATAATCGCGCTGCGCAGGTTCCCGAGGAAGATCCATTGGATCAGGAACACCAGCGTGCAACCGAAGATCAGGTTGTGCAGAACCGTGTGCGTTGTAAGGGCGACCAGCGACGAACGGTCGTAAAACGGCACAACCCGCACGCCTGGAGGAAGGCTGCCGTCGCGGTTCAGGTTCTGGATGGCCTGTTCAACCTTGGGAATCATGTCGGCGGTTTTTTCAGTTCGCCTCTGCACCACGATCGCCCCGACCACGTCGTCGTTCATGTCGCGACCTAGGATGCCCAGCCGCGGGCGATAACTCACCAACACGTTCCCGACGTCCTTGATGGTGACCGGAACGCCGTTTTCCTGGGTCAAGACGACATTTTCGATATCACCGACCTTATAGCCCTGAGTCAGAACGTCGTTCCCGCCGTCGTCGATCAGCCCGACACCGCGAATATTTACCGACTGCTGTCCGATCCGGATTTCGCGCCCGCCGACGTTGATATTCGCATTGCCGAGCGCCGTGAGGATCTGCGGCACCGTAACGCTGTACGCTTCGAGCTTGTGCGGGTCCACCGAAACTTCGAAGGTTTTCGTCGGACCGCCCCAGCTGTTCACCGCCGCGATACCCGGAATCGTCAACAGCCGCCGCGCCACGATCCAATCCTGGACCGTGCGCAGGTTTGTGATTCCGAAGTGGGGAGGCCCGACCACCTGATACCGGTAAATTTCCCCGGTCGAACTGTTCGCCTGAATATTAGGAACCTGGCCGCCCGGCAGGCTCACATTCTGGCTGATCGCCACCGATGCCTGGCTATAAGCGAAGAAATAATCGACGCCGTATTTAAAGCTCACCCGCACGAATGACAACCCATAAAACGAAGTCGAGCGGATGACGTCGATTCCCGGAGTCGAGTAGAGCCCGATCTCCATCGGTATCGTGTAATAGCGCTCCATTTCTTCCGCCGAAAGTCCCGCCGCTTGCGCGGTAATCTCAAGAATGACCGGCGTCGGATTTGGATAAGCTTCGATATTGAGTAACTTAAACGCAATTAGTCCGGCGCCCGCAAACAGGATGAGCCCGACCACAACAATCGCGCGGCGGCTCAAACAAAAGGCAAGAAGAGATTTGAACATGACTTAATCCGTGGCTGGTGCGGTCAGCATCGCGCTTAGAAACACGGCGCCATCCGTTACTACGAGTTCCCCGCGCTTGAGGCCTTCGAGAATCTGGACATGACCGTCTCTTCTCAGCCCGAGCTTCAGGACTCTCTGCTCAAAGTGCTTTCGATCGGTTGTTACCCACGCCGTCATCGTGCCGTCGGGTTCGCGCACAACGCCGTTGGCGGGTATCGCGACTCCCAGGGTCGGACCTTTTACATGGATAATAAAGTTAGCGAGCATTCCGGAGCGCAGCTCGTCCCTGGGGTCTTCGATTTCTGAGCGGATCGTCTCACGATGAGTGTTCGGGTCCACCGAGGGATAGATTTTTGTTATTTTGCCTTTGAAAAGCCGGTCCGGATAAGCCATGACCTTGACATCCACCGGCTGGCCTAAATTCAGCAGCGCGATATCGCTTTCGATCACATCGGCAAGCATCCACTTGATGGATAGGTTCGAGACAATGTAAGGCGCCGGAGGGTTTCCGGGTTGGACCAGCCATCCCGGAGGCGCGGCATAGGAAGTAACTTTGCCGTCAATGGGACTTCGAACCACCAGCGCGGGATCGATTTTTCGCGACGCAACCATCTCATCGATTTCCGCGTCGGTCTTACCGAAAACGCGCACGGCGTCTTTAGCCGCCTTGAGTGCGCCTTCAGCCGTTTGCTGATCCGAGATCGCCTGTTCCAATTCGCGCTGGGCTACGCCCGCCAGTCCCGTGACGCGTTTCAACTCCTTATCGGTTAAGTCGAACTGCGCCGCCGCCCCGATCAGGTTCGACTCGGCCTGAATGAGGTCCGGGCTGGTGATCGTGTAAAGCGGTTCGCCTTGCTTCACTTGCGCGCCCAGTTCCACGAAAGACTTGATGATCGTTCCCTGATAATCCGGGAAAACCTGGACAGACTGCTCATCCGCGAAGCTGATGTTCCCGACGGTTTCTTTCTCGACCGGAAACTCGTAGGTGCCGACCGTTCCGATTTTGATCGACTGCAATTGCGTCGGCGTCAATTCGAGGACCGGGTTGGCCGTCGTCGCGGCGGGCGGCACTTTGGGGTCCGCGGCTTGATCAGGTGTGCGGGTCGAATCCGCAAACGTCGCGGCAATCTGTTGAAGATAGGAAATCGATCGACTCCGCAGCGCACGGCCGCGGGAGGACAACAAGAGAGCGGCAGCGACAATTACTAACAGCGCCGCCACAGATACCATCACAACTCGTCTGCTGATCTGAACCGGATGCTTCATGATTTCCGCTCTCTGATCCTTTGCTTGATTGGCTGTGGTTACCAGATTTGTCCACAGCCGGATTCTCTTTACAACGGGCAATCGTCGCAATAAATCTGGAGACGGCTCGGTAGACTTCGAAGGTAACCGCATTGCGCGCTGAATGCCATTTCTCTTGTGACTGGCGGTGGCATTCTTTTGCTTGGTCCACTTGATTGGCCGAATGTTTGCGTTGCTGTTGGTGACCGCCTCAAGCCGTTGATCACTATTTCGATTGGATGCGGGATCTTTTGGGTAAGCGCGTTTTGATTCGGCCGGAACGCGTGTAGCATTTAATGCGGTATGTCTCAATTTGTCCCAACGGAAGTCCCAGGGGTGCGCTCCGAGGCGACGCGTTGCACGGAGCCCGGTAAGATGATGAGCGATTCATTCGAGCCTCGAATCCGAATGATGATCCTGGATCAGTTTGGCCTTTTCCGTGTGAGTCTGAGCCGTCTGCTCGGATCCGAGCCCGGAGTCGAAATCGCCGGCGAGTGCGGAACGCCCGCCGAGGCCCTGGCGGTTCTCGCGGATTCAAAGGTTGACTTGGTGCTTGTGGATTTGGAACAAGGAATCGATTTCATTTCCGCTACGCGCGAGGCCGGCTACACCGGCCGCTTTTTGGTGATGTCCGGGACCCTCGATTTATGTAAGTCGGCGTTGGCATTGAAGCTGGGTGCATCGGGGATTTTTCTGAAGTCCGAGGCGCCCAGTCTTCTGATGCATGCCATCCGGCTGGTAGCTCAGGGTGAATTGTGGATTGATCCAAAAGTCGTCCACTCATTAGCAACTGAGGTAATCGAACGATATCCCCGGCTGGAAGCTCCGATGTCCGGTAGTTCACAACTTCCGGAACGCGAGCGCCGCGTCCTTTCCGGGATCGTTGCGGGACATTCGAATCGAAAAATAGGTGCGGAAATGGGCCTTTCGGAAAGCTCGGTAAAAAATGTTGTGCAGCGTCTGTTCAGCCGCGCTGGAGTGAAGACACGAAGCCAACTCGTGCGCCTCGCGGTCCAAGGCACGCTGGGATCGGAGCAACGCGCGCGGGAACACTCTGAAGCATCGAGTTCGCTTGTCGAGCAGGACGGCCAAACGCATCATTGATCCTCAGCACATTCCAATCGGGTTAGGCGAAGGATTAGCCTGCAAGTCCGAGGTGTAGCCAAGTCTGTCTGAAGGTTGTCGCAATCGAAGAGGGCGGCGCGATTGGGCCCGGTCCGAAGAGGCTCCCGCTCCTGAGGACTGTACAGCGCTTGAAAATCGAATCGCTGCTGGTTCGCGCTAACCGGCTGACCATTTGATTGGTAGTAATCATCCGGATCACTTCGACGATTTCCGCCAACATTTGCACCATCAACGAATTCGAATAGGCCTTACGGCTGTCGGCGTCGATGCCGGAGTGCTCGCCGCCACCGGATGGGGTTGGTTGTGACATGTAAGTGTGCAAGTATTCGTGGCCCGGTTATAAGAAATCGGCGTTGTGCCATTCACCGCGACCACGTTTGCGTCGAAATTCACCAACCGTTCTCCCGTGATATATCCGGAGTTTGCTCCCATCCCGTGCGCCGTATGGCATACCGAACACGAGAAACCGGCATTAATATGCAGCGCGTGCTGATTGAAGCTGGTATTCGAAAGAATCTGGCTGAGATCGTGGCATTTCGCGCACAGAGCGTACGGACCTGCGGCGCTCTGGTCCGGACTCGGAAATAAATTTACGATAAGCGCGCCAGGCGTGGGTGCCTGGCTGAACTCATAGCGGCGTTCGAGAATGTGGGTGAATTTCGAGCCGTGCGGTCCGTTCGGCCCTGATCCGCCGAATTCGCGATTGTCGTCGCTGTTGTGACAATCCGTGCACAGAATTTGACTGCCCATGCTCCGGCCTTGCGTAACACCGTCGAGGTTCATCATGAAAGGACGCAGGCTTGGCTGCGAAAGCGCGCTGTTGCTCGTATGTGTAACCGGGTGGCTGGACGTGGCGGAAATCGAAAACTGCGGGATGATGTTTAAAGGATCGCCCGCCGAAACTACGCGCGTGGGCAGATAGCCATAAACCGGATTAATCACCTTCCCGGTGCTGTTCCCGTGACAACGCAGGCAGTTTTCGAATTGATTCACCGCAGGCGTGAGCACACTGACGCCATCATTGGCGCTGATCCCTGCTATCTGGTTCTCCGAAACTCGAATCGCCGGCGGCGGAGGAAAGGAAGCGACCTGCTCAGCCGAATGGGCGTTGTGACAATCCACACAGGTCGAATGGCGATTCATGTTCAGCAAGGTAGGTTCGGCCGCATCGTGTTGGCCGGTCGCATTGGTCAGTGGATGCCCCGTCTTGGCGAATTCGGCAAAAATATTGGCCGGTGCAGGCGACAGATTCGTCCCGCCGCCGTGGCAGGCGATGCAATCCTGCTCGTTCGTGCCGCGCAGCAAGCGCGCCGGTCCCGGCGCATTATGCATCACATGGCACGACGCGCACGCGTTCGCCGTGACATTCGAATACTCGCCGATCACCATAGTCGTCTTGCTGTTGTTGGAATTGGTCGCCGTCGCGTGGATTCCGGTGGTCCACTGTCTAATTGGATTGGGATGGCCGGTCATCACCCGCGTCGGATCGTGGCACGCCAGGCACATCTGGCCGTTGGAGCTGTTGCGCACCTGAAATTTCTGCGAAACCGGGTCCAGCGCCTGTACGTGCGGATTATGGCACGTGGTGCATTCGATATTCCCTTTAACCAGCTTAATCAAGCCGAGCGGATCGAGCGTCGTGCCCTGCGACACCAGCACCGACGCCAGATCCGGCGAATCCTTCAACGGAAGCACCACGTCCACCGGATGCGAGCCCGAGAGCGTCGACACCTTGTCCGCCGTGTTCATCGAACCCTGCATCGAAATGCTTCCGTAGGCCACCGTCTGTCCGGGCGCGACCGTTCCGTCATGGCAGCTCATGCATAAAGCGGTATCTGCTCCCATCGCCGGCTGAACCCCGATCTCCACGTCCGTCGAGCTTGTGTACACCGTATATTGCGAAGTCGAAAGCTTCTGGTTCCACAGCGGCGTCTGTCCGCCAAGCCCCGAATGCGCCGCGTGACAATACGAGCACGACCCCGACAGACCGCCTCGTACCGGAGAATTCTGCCCGCTTGGCGAAAGATCGTGCATCCCGATCGCGTCGCCGGGAAGCGTTTGGGCCGGCAAAACCGCCGTAGCCATAAGAAAAAGGAACGCCGGTTTCATTGTGCCGCTCCATAATAGTGGAATACTTGCATTCGCCGGTTTGTCGAATCCACCACGAAAATCCGGCCGCTTCGGTCGATCGCTACGCCGCTGGGCGTTTGAAATTCTTCCGCGCCGCGGCCAGGCTTGCCGAAGTAATACAGCAGCCGGCCCTGGTTATCGTAGACCTGCACCTGGTCGGTCGATCCTTCGCCGACGTAAATGTGATCCTCCGAATCGACCGCGATTCCCTTCGGCCGGAACAATCCCGGGATCGCGTAGCGAAACGCTCCTTCACGATTGAATACTTCAATCCGGAAATTCATGGAATCCACCACCAGAAGATCGTCATTTTCCATGCGAATTTCCGTCGGATAATTGAATTCGCCCGGGTCGCTTCCATTTTTCCCGATCGTGCGCAAAACCTGCCCTTGCGAGTCGAGCACATATACCTTGTGACGCCAGGTGTCGCTCACGAAAATGTCACTCGTTTTCGGATCAATGGCAATTCCCGTAGGCCGCTTGAAAAATCCTTCGCCGCCTTTCAGGCTTCCGATCGCGCCCAGGAATTTTCCACCCGATGAAAATTTGAATATCTTGCCGGCGTCCGGATCCGTAACATAAATATTGTCCTGACCATCCACCGCCACGCATTGCGGATTCCGCAGAGCTTCTTTACCCTCAGGGTGCCAGACGAACTTGTATTTCCCCTGCGCGAAATCGAAAATATGAACTCCGAACGCTCCCGGATCGGTAATGATCACGCGATCGTGCGAATCGAGCGCGACCGAATAGGGCCGCACCAGCCTGTGAAACTCCGGCTCGCCGATCGCGATATCGGTCAGCTTGTTCCAAAAGCCGCGCTTCGCCCGCACCTGCCGCTCGGACGAAAACATGCGCTCGAAAACCAGCCGCCGCCCGCCGTCCATTTCGATTACCGGAACCGAAACCGTGACGGGCTTGGCCTTAGGCTTCGCGTAGGCGGTCGATAATAAGGCGAGAATTAAAAAAAGTTGAACCATCGCATCACGCCCACATATAGGCTGTCCAAATTGACCGGCGCAGATCCCGATTCGTTGAAGCCTTGCGACAACCGCAAGTACCCGCCCTGCACCACGATTTTGCGGACGATATAGGAAAACAGCGCAGAGAATTGTTCCGTACGGCCGCTCGTATTTGTCGAATCGGCGGTCGTGCTGACGAGGCTGTGCGAATAACTCGCCGAAAGCGTCAGACCGCGAATTGGATTTGCGCCGATCGACGCAGTGTAGGAAGTCCCTCCAAAAAGCAGCACGCCGGTCGGACTCACCACGGGAGTCAACACGGATGCCGAAGTAATTCCCGCTGCCGTTAAAGTCCCGTTTCCGGTCGAATGCGTAAATGCGCCGGTCGCGGTAACCTCGCCCTTCCAGGAG
>JASHWA010000540.1 GCA_030044325.1 Bryobacteraceae bacterium | reverse complement strand
CGAATAGGCCGTGCGCAGCTCCTCGCCGCGGGTCGAATCGGCGCGCACCACCATCACCACCCCGTCGGAAATCCGGCCGAGCACGCGCGAATCCGAATACAGCAGCATGGGAGGCGTGTCGACGAACACCAGGTCGAATTGGCGGCGCAGGCGTTCGAGCAGGCCGCTCATATCGCAGGAGTACAGCAGGTTCGCGGAGCCGGCTGGACCCGCGGGCATGACGTACAGGCCGGGGACGCTGCCGCGCTGGATGCAGCTGTCGATGGGGAAATCCTCGGAACCGCTCAATTCCTGGAGCACCGTCGCGAGGCCGCGCTCGTTTTCGAGCTTGAACGCGGCGTGCAGCATGGGACGGCGCAAATCGGCGTCGATCAGCAGAACGCGGCGGCGGCGCTCGGCCGACGCGATGCCCAGGTTCGCGATGACCGTGGTCTTGCCTTCCATCATGTTCGCGCTGGTGACCACCAGAATCTGGCCGCCGCCGTCGCGTTTGGCCGAGGGACCGAACAGGATCGAAGTGAGCGCGGCGCGGAACGATTCGGTCAGCATGGAGGCGTCCTCGTCCCACTTGACCAGTCCCAGCTCGCCGCGGCGACCGAAGGGGATCAGGCCGCGATGGCCGTTGCCGTTCGGCACCCAACCGGAGCTCGAGGAGGGAATCACGCCCAGCTCGGGAACTTCGGGCAGCGGCGATTCACCCGGCCGCTTGACGCGGTCTGATTCGCCGCGCAGGAACACGAACCCCATTCCGCCGATCAAGCCGAGCGCCAGGCCGATGGCCGCGTTCAGCGCGGGACGCGGGCTGTAGGTGCTCGACGGCGGGGTCGCCGGATCGATGACGCGAACGTTGGTGGCGCGCATGGCCGACGCTGCTCCCGCTTCCTTGGCCTTCTGGAGCATGGTCTCGTACAGCTTCTCCATCGCGTCCACCTGGCTTTTTTCGGTCTCGTAGCGGCGCTGGTTTTCCATCTGCTGCTGGACCGTTTTGAGCTGCTCGCTATGTTTTTGCTGGAGCATGCGCTCCTGGCTCGCCGCGGCGATGAAATCGACGCGCATGCGGCCGAGCAGCTCGGTGCGCTCACGATCCATATCGGCCTGGGTCGCGGCGATCTGCGATTCGATCTGCCTGACCTTGTAGTAATCGCCGGTGAACTGCGTCTTCAATTGCGCCAGCTGCGCGTTGAGCGTCTGGAGATTGATCTCATATTGGCGCAGCGGGCTGTTCTGCGTGGAATCCATGATCAGGCGGGCGGAATTATCACGCGCGGCTTCGTACTCCGCCTGTTTCTGCACGCGATCCGCGGTCGCCTTGGAAAGCTCGTCTTCGATCTCCTTCATCTGCTCTTCGGCGAGCGTGTTCTGGTTTTCGGCGAAAACCAGGCCCGAGGAGCGCGCGAATCCCTCCAGTTGCCGGTTGGCGCCGTCGATTTTGCCGCGCATTTCCTCGGCCTGCTGGTTGAGCCATTGCGTGGTGTCCTCAATCAACTGCGCGCGCGCTTCATTGTTCATCGCGATGAAGGTGCGCACCGCGGTATCGGCGCCCAGGGCGGCGCGCTGCGGATTGCCCGCGTCGAAATACACGTCGATCACCTGCGATTGCACCGATGTCCGCACGTTCAGCGCGGATTGAATCGCGTGCACGCGCCATTCCTCCGGGCTTTCCGGCCGCTGCGGGAACAATCCGAATCCGCTCTCCAGTTCGGCGACGGCACGGTCGAACCAATCGTTCGGCTCCGGCTTGGGTTCCAAAACATCGGCGACCCGGCGCGCGAGCGAATCGCTTTCGAGCAGCTTCAGCTCGTTTTGCAGATAATTGTCGGGCGTCGCGTTGGGAATCGAGGAGGACATGGGACCCAGGTCCGGCAGAACCTGGTCGTTATAACCCTCGATCTGCACCGAGGTCCGCGCGCGATACACCACCCGCATCTGCGTGGTGATGAGCAATCCGCACAGCAGCCCGCCGATGGCCGCGGGAAGGATGATCCACTTGCCGCGCGCCAACATCGCGGCGATTTCATTCAGGCCCATCGAATCGGCGGGCGGGACCGAAGGCGGCGCGGTCACCGGGTAGGTCTTCAAGACCGCCGGAAGGGAGGAGGGTTGCTCGCCTCTCTCGATTTCTACGGGACGTTCAAGATACTTGCGTGGCATAGAAGCGTGTTTCCCCGATTTCACAGACTGGCGTCGCCGTCGAAGGCCGAAGGGGTCCAGACAGCGGGGTCCTCCAGTTCGGCGGCGAGTGCGCGATGACGCGCCTTGTAATAAAATCCCCAGGTTTTGAGCGAACGGCGGTACGGAGCCGCCGCGCCCCATTGGCTGGTCCAGCAGCCGGCGTTTTCGAGCACGTGGGCCCGTTCCTGCCGCGCCTGTTCGAGCGCGCGGTCGAGCGCGGGCCGGAACAAATCGTCAAATCCGTCGAGCGCCTGAAAATCGGCGAAGCGGATGCGCTTCAACTCCAGCGCCGAATGATCGTGCCGGTCCAGAATCGCGTAGGCGCGGATGCGCCCGCCGCGCGACGCTGCGAGAATCCATGCGTTGCCGCTTTTGAGAGACCGGCCGAAGTGCCAGCGCAGCGTCTGCCGGTCGCGAACCGCCAACAGGCGCGAGCTTTTCTGCGCGCTGAATTCCTCCCAAAAACGATCGAAGCGGTCATCGAAATCGCTCAACAGCTCGAAATCCGCCGCGCTTCCTAGTCCCGGGCCGCCGAGCAGCGCCTCGCGCAAACGCAGCACCGCGGCCACCGGATAGGCGAGCGCTTCGGCGAACGGAATGTGAGCCAGGCGCAGCGCGCAGCGCACGAATCCGCGATGGCCCGTGATCCAAAACCAGCACTTGTCCCAGTGGCCCACCGGAACGCGGCGAAACCGGTAGGCGCTGTAAGCGCGGCCGGCCGGCGCGTTGGGCGTGCTGCACACCACCATTTCCGTTTCCGGCTGCCGCAGCAAACGGTCGAGCAGCGCCAGCGAATATCCGCGAAACGCCGAATCGGCCGCCCAGGAATAAACCGTCACGGCGCGGATTTCGCGATCCTTGAAGCGATAGGCGAGCGGAAGGTTTCCAATGTAGCCGCCGATTTCCCCCTCCGGTGCGTCGATCACCCATCCGATCGGCACGTCCGGCCGATACGCCGGATTGGACAGCCACAGCGCGGCCCAGTCCGCGCAGCTTCTCGGCGTCAGACCGTTGCGGAGCTGCAATGCCGCGATTTTTTCGTAATCCTCGAACCGCGCTTCGCGAATCCGCGAGGCCGGAGATGGTTCGCGCGCCAGGCAAACGCGCGCACCCGCGCCGTCCACTTCCGGTGAATCCGGAACGTGGGCGCTCGAAACGTTTACACCTCGCGTGGACGTTCCTCTGGTCAAGCCGGGTGAGAGAAATGCAAGACGGCTGCCAGCATTGGAATGGGCCGTTTTACCGGGATTGAACAAGTTACCCCTACGGCGCGGACGCGTTCGAGCCACCGGAAGTGTCACAAGTGGAATAAGGATGCCGCGCTTATCGGGTCAGCGCCGTGAAGTATCCGGCAGTCCCGTCGCGGCCGTCTTTCCGCCGCGCCGCGCGCCGCAACAGGCCCGTCAGGAAGCCCAGCCCATAGGAAACGTGATACGTCGCGATGACCACGGGGATGATCGCCCGTTCGCGCCATGGGAGCGAACCGCCCAGGGCGAACGCCGCGCCCAGCGACGCCAGCGCGTACACGGCAAGCTCGATTCCCAGAACCTCCGCTGCCGCTCGCGCGATGCTCGTGCGTCCGGCGAGCGCGGCCAGCGCGCTCCACCCGGCGAGCGCGAAAATCGACGCCACGAACAGGCCCGGAGCAGCGTGCCGCGGCGACGCCATCCCCCGATGCTTGCGAATCACCGCGACTTTCCAGAATCCGTACTGCGAATATTGCCGGAACAGCGCCTGGAGCGATCCGCGCGGCGTATACACGGACTTGATGCGCGGCGATTGCCACACGCGCAGCCCCATCCGCCTGA
>JASHWA010000539.1 GCA_030044325.1 Bryobacteraceae bacterium | reverse complement strand
TATCGGTGACGCCTTTTTTCGCGAGCAGCTCCGGTGTCAGCGCGGCCGGCGCCCATCCGCTCGAATTCAGCGCGTACAGTTTTTTGGTTTTCGCCTCGTAGATGATCGCGAACAGGTAGCCGCCCATCCCGTTCATCGCCGGCTCGACCACCCCCAGCGTCGCGTTCGCCGCGATCGCCGCGTCAATCGCGTTGCCGCCGTCCTCAAGCACACGCGCGCCGGCCTGCGAGGCGAGCGTCTGGCTCGCGGCCACGATTCCGAATCTGGTGATCACCATCGATCGAGCCTGGTCGCGCCCCACCGGTTTCGGCGCAGGCGCGTCTTCCTGCGCGATCGCAACCGAGAGCATCGCCGCTGCTGCAAACAGAATTCTCATCGCGTCCTCACTTTTGCACGTATTTTTTCACGTCCTTCGACCCGGCCTCGGCGCCGTAAATCACGCAGTCTGCGCTCGTTCCCCTCGGATTCATCCCCTCCTGCGCCCTGCGGGAAGCTGAAACCATCCCGGGATGGTTCGGTAGGGGTTGAACATCGTTGACCGGCCGGACGTCGGCCGTGAACGCCGCGGCGGCGACAACGAAAATCGGGTGGCGGATCATATCGCGCTCCTGCTTCGAGCTACTGTATCACCTGCGCAGGGAGTGCGGTACCGCCTGCAGCCCCATGAGTACGCGCGATCTGACCGACGATATGAGGCGCGGCCGTGCGGCCGCGCGTTCTCCGTGTCACACCACTGGCGGAGCGTCCCGGATTTTCAAATCCGCCATTGCGTTGCAAAGGACTATTGCGCCGATTTCAATCAGCGCGCGATCTAATCATCCGCCTGCCCTTTGCTGCCGGAGTGCGCGCCACAACGCTTAAGAAATGACCGCGAAACTCCCCGGATGTGTGATGCTCGCGGCACCGCCTGGGTTACAAATCGCATCACAGCGGTATAGGAAATCGGCCCGCCGAGCGCTCAATATCGAAGTAGAGGTGATGTGATGAAAAAAACAATCAGTCGAACAGCGCTCGGCGCCCTCACTTTCGCATTGCTTTCGGCTGTATCGGTATACGCGGCTCCCAAACCCAATCCCGCGTCTCAGAATCAACGCTGGCCCGCGGAAAATCTGTCCGGCACCATCGACATGGTCATCCCCGCGCAGCATCTGGTCGTGGTGAAGGATTCCACCGGAACCACTTTCGATTTTGTCGTCAATCCAAGAACGCAGATTATGGACAACGGCCGATCCGACAACCTGGCCGGCCTTTCGTCCAAGATGAACGATCAGGTGCAAGTGCATTTCATCCCGGAAAGCAAGGGCGATATTGCGCGCACGATCCACATCGAGCAATGACACGCGACGAGTACGGCCGCGCCTATCAGCATGGCTATGATCTCACCGTGCGCCTTCTGCTCAGCCGCGGCGTACGGCCGGAACCCGCGCGTGAAGTTGCGCAAGCGGCCTGGGTTCGGGGATGGGAACGAGTCGCGCAACTCCGCGAGGACAAACTGGTGGTCAACTGGGTGAATTCGATCGCTCTGAATCTGTATCGCAGCGTTCTGCGCCAGCCGGTATTTCAGGAGCTCCCGGAGCTGCGCGCGGCGCCCAAGGTGAACCTGGCGGCGATCGACCTGGACCTTATTTTCAAGGTCTGCCGGCCGGCGGATCGCGCGTTGCTCGAGCAGCAGATGGCGGGAATGTCGGCCGAAGAGATCGCCCGCAAGAAAGGCGTGACCGAAACCGCCATCCGCATCCGCTGGATGCGCGCGCGCCGCAGCGCCAAAAGGAGAATCCTGCGCCGCGCCGCCCTGCTGCGCGCATCGCACTCCGCCCGGGTCACAGCGCGCTAAGGACGTCGGTTTTCCGGAAATCGTCGCCGTTGAACAGCAGGGGCTCGCCCGTGACTTTCGCCAGGGCGTACGCGAAGCAGTCGCCCAAGTTCAGCCCGGCGGGATGGCGGCCTTTGCCGAAATCGTGAAACGCCTGACGCGCGATGTACGCCTGTTCGGCATTGACCGGCTCAATTACGACGCGCGCTCGGCGCATAAACGCGTCACATTGATTCAATGCCTCCGTGCCCCTCTGCCCTTCAACCACGATTGAAAGCTCGACAAAATTCGCAGCGCTTATGGCGCAGCGTTCGGCGTCATGGATGGATTGCGCAAACAGCTCGCGCTCCGGCTCCCAGAACAGGATCGCGGCGAGCGCGGACGTGTCGATAATCACTTGGGCAGCCCATGCTCGTCATACAAATACTCGGCATGGTCCTGGTATGGCCGCTTGACGTGCGCCGAAACGCGCTCCGCGATTGCCAGGAGCTCCTTCACGGAAGCCTTGCGCTTTCTCCGATGTAGCCGCTGATACCGCTCGCGTAGGGCTTCGATGACAACGCGAGTCATTGTTTCTCCCGTCTCCTGCGCGATCGCCTGAGCCAGCCGATGTGCCTCCGGGTCTTTAATATTCAGCATTTCTACCTTTCTTTACATATGCTACCTCGATCGCGCCAGTACAATGTCCGGGAAGCATCGCTGACTTGCATAATCGATCAATCCAATGGCGAAGCTAAGCATAAAGGACATTCGAAACCGCGCATTGGCAATCGTCGCCGCGTGCCCGGGAGGCATCCGTTATACGGCGCTTGAAGGCTCACAATGCCGAAGTCTTCGAGACGCTGTTTGGCTGGGATCGGGAAGTCCGCTCGCTGCGCTACAATAAAAAAGCAACTGCCCACCGCAGACGTCTGCCGATAAGCGGCTCACCATGTTTGAGAATTTAAGCGACAAGCTCCAGCGCGTATTTAAAAATCTGCGCGGAGAAGGGAAACTCTCGGCGGAGAATATGGAAGCCGCGCTGCGCGAGATTCGCGTGGCGCTGCTTGAAGCCGACGTGCATTTCCGCGTCGCCAAGCAGTTCATCGAAGCGGTGAAAGAAAAAGCCATGGGCACCGAGGTGCTCACCGCGCTTTCGCCCGCGCAGCAGGTGGTTAAGATCGTTCGCGATGAGATGGTCAAGATGCTCGGAACGCATCAGGCCAAGCTGCGCACCGCCAACGAGCCGCCGAGCGTGATGATGATCGTCGGCCTGCAAGGTTCCGGGAAAACCACATCCACCGCGAAGCTCGCGCGCTGGCTTTCGAAGAACGGGCATTCGCCCATCATGGTTTCCGTGGACGTTTATCGTCCGGCCGCGCGCAAACAGCTTTCCGTGCTCGCGCGCGATTTGAAATTGCCGATTTACGACGGCACGCCCGAGGAGACCAAGCCCGCCGAACTCGCCCGATCCGCGCGCAAGGAAGCCACGCAGACCGGTCGCGACGTGCTGCTGGTCGATACCGCGGGCCGCTTGCACATCGACGACGAGCTCATGACCGAGCTCTCGGAATTGAAAGGACTGCTCGCGCCGTCCGAAATTTTATTCGTTGCCGACGCGATGACCGGGCAGGACGCGGTGAAGTCGGCCGACGAATT
>JASHWA010000056.1 GCA_030044325.1 Bryobacteraceae bacterium | reverse complement strand
GGATGCGGGGGCGCTCGATTCGATTCTGGTGCGCCTGTCGGAGATGGTCGCGCGGCGGCTGCGCGATCATGGGCTGTTCTCGCGCACGGTGCAGATCAAGCTGCGCTACTCGGATTTTTCGACGTTCACGCGAGCGCGCACGCTGGATCACGCGACGCAGATCGACTGGGAGATCGCCAACGCCGCGCGGGAATTGTTTCACAAGGCGTGGACGCGGAAGAAAATCCGGCTGCTCGGCGTGTACGCGCAGTCGCTCAAAGCGGGGGAAGGGCAGACGAGCCTGCTCGACGAAGATAAGACCGAGCGCTGGCGAAAGACGCTGCGGGCGGTCGATCGGATTCGCGATAAATACGGCGATGGGACGGTATCGCTCGCGGCGGGGATGAACGCGGCGTTTCGCCACAAGGTTCATGAGAATCCGGAGAATCTGCCGGGCAAGGATCCACGCAAAAAGGACGTTTAAGTAGCAACCTGCTAGAGCTGTTTCAGGACCGTCGCGCTCCATAACTGTCACGCCGCAACCGGCCCGGGCACGAAATTCTAACGATGCGCTCATTCAATTGAGTGCAGGCGCCGCCCACCCGCGCACGGTTTTGCGCCAGAACGCCACCAGCACGATTCCGATCAGAATGAGCGCGATCGACAAGCCGATCCACAATCCGCGCGCGCCGAAGCCGTTTCGAAAGCACAGGGTCGCTCCGAGCGGGAGTCCGATCAGCCAGTAGCCGGCGAAATGGCAGAACATCGGGGTGCGCGTGTCGCCCGCGCCGCGCAGCGCGCCCGTCGCCACCACTTGAAAACCGTCGAACAGCTGGAAAAAGGCGGCGACGCGCAGCAGCGCGGCTCCCGCGGCGATGATCCGGGTCTCCGGGGTGAACAGACGCGCGATCCATTCCGGCGCGACCAGCAGGGTAACCGCGGCCATGGACATGACCATCGCGCCCAGCGCGAGCGCTGTCCATCCGGACCGCGCGGCGCCGCTCGCGTCCCCGCGGCCGATCGCGTGGCCCACCCGCACCGCCGCAGCCGAGCTGATTCCCAGCGGCATCATGAAGGTGGTGCTGACCGTGGTGAGCGCGATCTGGTGGCCGGCGAGGATGGTCGCGTTCAACCTGGAAATCAGCACCGTGACCGTGGCGAAGACGGCGATTTCGATGCCCATCTGCGCCGCCGCGGGACCGCCCAGCGCGACCAGGCGGCGGATGCGCCGCCACCGCGGCCGCCAGGAAACCCGCACAATATCAGGTTCGCGCCGGAAAATCACCCATCCGAGCGCGGTCATCATATACACGCGCGAAACGAAGGTGGCCCATCCCGAACCCTGTGCACCCAGCCTCGGCGCGCCCAGGTTTCCGAACACCAATAGCCAGTTGACCGCGACGTTCACTCCGTTCGCCGTGATGAGCGTGGTCATCACCGGCCGCGCGACGCCGCAGCTTTGCAGGTAGCGCCGGAAAGCGAAGTACACGAGCAGCGGCGCGACGCTCCAGTTGAGCGCCCGCATGTACGGACGCACATCGGCGAGCACCGCGGCATCGATCCCGAATCGCGGAAGCAGGCGCACGATGGCCTCGACCAGCGCCATCGCGGGCAAAACCAGCAGCGCCGAAAGCCACACGCCGTTGACCAGCGACTGCTGCGCGTCGTTCCGCTTGCCCGCGCCGACCGCCTGGGCCACCAGCGTATCGAGCCCCAGCATCAATCCGCTGGCCGTGATCGCGATGGTGTAGAAAATCGACGTTCCAAGCCCTACCGCGCCGATCGCGGCGGCGCTGACCCGGCCGACGAACATGGTGTCCTCGATGCCCATCAGCATCCAGCCGAGCTCGGCCAGCACCAGCGGCAACGCCAGCCGCACCATGGCCCGCACTTCGGCCCGGTCGGATAAAGTAGTTGCCGAAATCACGTGAGGAGATCTAACCAGTGTATCGCGGCGGCGCCGGACGGCCGCCGGTCGAAACGGTTAATCCTGAAACGGAAGCGGTGTTTCCCGAATCGTTACCGGCGGGGGAGTGTGTATGCCGAGTTCGCCGTGGCATAGAATTCTGGACTCGCCCAACGACAGCCATCTGGTGCAATTCTACGGTTGGGACCCGGAGCGCCTCGCGCGGAACGTCTCCCAATACCTGAAAGAAGGTCTCAAAAACGGCGAAGGCGGCATCGTGATCTCGACTTCCGCGAATGCGGGCGCATTCCGAGAGCGGCTCGACGCGGGCGGCCGCGATCGCGTCGTGTGGCTGGATGCCGAAGAGACGCTTGCGCGCCTGGTGCTCGGGCAGATGCCCGATTGGGACCTGTTCGAAGCGGTGCTCGCTCCGGTGCTCCGGCGCGGGAGGCGCGAATTCAAAGGCATTCGCGCTTACGGCGAGATGGTCGGAATTTTGTGGACCGCGGGCAACCACGTGGGCGCGGTGCGCCTCGAGCAGTTCTGGAACCGCTTGCTGAGCCGCTCTTCATTCCAGCTTTTTTGCGGTTATCCGATCGATATCTTCAGCCGCGATTTCGATCCGGCGGGCCTGGATGCGCTGCTCTCGAATCACACGCACATCGTTCCCGCGGCCGGTGAACAGGTGGAGTCGGCCATTTGCCGCGCGATGGAGGAGATCCTCGGCTCGAAGGCCGCCCATGCCGAGGCTGTGATGAAATCGGAGATGTTCCGGGCGCGCTGGGGAATCCTGCCGCGCTCGGAAGGCCTGATCCTGTGGATGCGCCGCAATGTTCCGGCGCGGGTTGACGAGATCCTCTCTCGCGCGCGGACATATTGCGTCGCGCAACCAGCCTAGTGAAGTTGTTGAAAGACCAGCGGCGCTAAAGCGCCGCGCGGAGTGAACTCCGCCGTCCGACACTACTGCGCCGGACGCTCGAGCGGCATTCTCTGAACGATCATTTTCTTCGCCCGGTCGAGCAATCCCTGCGCTTTGGGCATGGCCTCGACGGCCTTGGCGACTTCCGGGTCCTGCTCGATGCGCACGCGTTCGGAGTCGTCGAAACTGAAGGAGGTGACGTACATCTCCTGTTTCAACTGCTCCTTGACCCACTGGTGGTTCTCGGTGAAATCGAGCTCAGTGAAGGCGATCTTCTTGGACATCAGAAAATCGTGGAACTGGTTGATCATGCTCTCGTCCGGCTCCCACCCCTTGGCCAGTCCCGGATCGGACTTGGCGCCGAAATACTGCGCGGCGAAGTTGAAAAACTCCATGTTGCGCAGCACCTCCACCTGGAACTTGTTCAGCTTGGGCGAATCGTATTTCTCGTCCGGCGTGATGCCGCCGCCGCCGTACACCGTGCGGCCGCTGTCGGTCATTTTCACGTCGTTGACGTTCCTCTGATCCTTGTTGTTGAAGTAGTAATCGAGGAAGGAAATATTCGAATATTTGCGCTGGATCCAGCGTCCGCTGGGCGTATAGTATTGCATGGTGGTCAGCGCGAGCGCCGTATTTTCGCTCAGCGGGAACACCGATTGCACCAAGCCCTTGCCGAAGGTGGTTTCGCCCAGAATCCAGGCGCGGTCGTGATCCTGCAACGCGCCGGAAACGATCTCGGCGGCCGAAGCCGAGCGGCGGTTCACCAGCACCACCATGGGATATTCATGGCCGCCGTTGTTGGTGTGGGAAGTGAAGCTCTTGGAAGGCTGGGTGCGCCCGCTGTGGCTCACCACAATCTGCCCCTTCTTGAGGAAATGCCCGGCGACCTCGATGCCTTCATTCAGAATTCCGCCCGGATTTTCCCGCAGATCGAGCACCAAGCCTTTGAGATTCATCTCGCCGAGCGATTTCAAGTCGTCTTCGAGCTCCTTGCTGGTGTGCTCGTCGGTAAAATTATCCACTTTCACATAAGCCACACCCGGCTTGATCATGAACGCGAGCGAAACGCTGGGCCGCGCAATTTCATCGCGCATCACGTTGAAAGTCAGCGGCTGATCGTGCCCGTCGCGCCCGATGGTCAACTGCACGTAAGTCCCGCGCGGACCTTTGATCATGTTGACCACCTGCGTGGTATCCATGCCGTCGGTCTTTTTGTCGTTGACTTCCAGGATCGCGTCACCGGCGCGAAGCCCGGCTTTGTCGGCGGGCGAGCCGTTGAAGGGATAACGCACCACCGTTTTATCGAACTTGTCACCGCCCGGCCCCACCGTCATTCCCAGGCCGTAGTAGCGCGCGCGTTGTTCGTCGCGCATCTCCGCGTACGCCTTGGGATCGAAGAAATTCGAATGCGGATCGAGGGTGTGCAGCATGCCCGGAATCGCGCCGTTATAGATGGCCTTATCGTCGTTCACCGGATCGGCGAAGTTGCGCTGCACCAGGTCCAGCACGCTGGTGAACGACTTCATGCTCTGCGCGACATCGTCGTCCTGCGTGGCCGCCACAGCGCTATCGCTGTTGAGGAACCCGGCCCCAAGCGAGCAGACGACGATCACCGCCGGCGCGAACAGATAATTCCGAAGACGGCCCGTCTTGAGACGCGAATGGGCTCCTGGCATGCTTGACCTCCTGCCGCTTTGAGTATAACAACAGACGAGGACCTTATGATTTCGTTAGGAATCGACCAGCGCGCCGTCGCCCACCTTAGCATCGATAACCAGCGCAAGCTGAACGTCTTGGACCGCGCGCACCTGCGCGATTTTGCGGACCGCGTGGACGAGATCGCCGCCGACGATACCCTGCGCGCCGTCATCGTGACCGGCGCGGGCGGAAAGGCGTTCATCGGCGGAGCGGATGTCGAAGAGATGTCGCGCCTTGACCCGGCCGGCGCGCGCGAATTCATTACGCTGCTCCACCGCTGCTGCCAGGCGCTGCGCGACCTGCCGTGCCCTTCGATCGCCGGCATCTGCGGGTACGCGCTGGGCGCGGGACTCGAGATCGCCGCGTCCTGCGACCTGCGCATCGCCGCGGAAACCGCGCAGTTCGGAATGCCGGAAGTCCGCGTAGGGATTCCGTCGGTGATCGAAGCCGCGATTCTTCCGCGCCTGATCGGCTGGGGGCGGGCGCGGCGCCTGATGCTGCTGGGCGAAATCCACGGCGCGCGCGAAGCCGAAAGCTGGGGACTGGTGGACCAGGTCGTCGCGGCCCCGGATCTGGGGCGCGCTCTCGAAAGAACCGTCGATTCGATACTCAAAACCGGCCCCAACGCCATCCGTTTGCAAAAACAGTTGATGCGACGTTGGGAAGAACTGCCGCTGGCCGCGGCGATCGAAGCCGGGATCTCGATTTTTGGCGGAGCTTTCATTACAGATGAGCCGCGGCGGATGATGGAGTCCTTCCTGAACCGCAAACGGGATTCGTCCGGTTCGTAGTTCGTCGTTAGTGGTTAGTCGTCGCGTTTACGCGAGAGGGCGCGATACGTCAATCCGCGACGACGAACTACACACCGCCAACCGCATGCTGGGATAATTGTGATTTGTAGATGCGCCAATCGCACATTGCCATCATCGGCGCTCCCATGGATCTCGGCGCCGGCCGCCGGGGCGTCGATATGGGACCCTCGGCGCTGCGCGTGGCGGGGCTCAACGAAAAAATCGCCTCGCTCGGATACGAAGTAGAAGATTTAGGAAACATCGTCGTCGATCAGCCCGAGAGCCTGCCCGTCGGAGCCGAAAACGCCCGCTATCTGCCGCAAATCGCGCACACCTGCGCGCGACTCGCCCGGATGGTCGAAAAGGCCGCGGAAAACGGCCGGGTTCCGCTGGTGCTCGGCGGCGATCATTCGGTGGCGATGGGGACGGTGGCCGGAATGTCCGCCGTGTTTCACCAGCGCGCGGAAAAAATCGGCTTGATCTGGATCGACGCCCACGCCGACATGAACACGCCGGAATCGAGCCCCAGCGGCAACGTGCACGGCATGCCGCTCGCCTGTATCGTGGGCCTTGGCCCGCGCGAGCTCGCGAACCTGGCCGGCTTCTGTCCCATGGTTTCGCCCGAAAACGTGGCCATCGTCGGCCTGCGCAGCGTCGATGAGATCGAGCGCCAGAACGTGCGCGGGGCGGGCGTCCATCCTTTCACCATGCGCGATATCGACGAGCGCGGGCTGCGCAGCGTCATGGAAGAAGCGATCGGCCACGCCACTCGCGGGACCGGAGGCTTTCACCTTTCTTTCGATATGGACGCCGTCGATCCGCAGGAAGCACCGGGAGTGGGCACGCCCGTCCGGGGCGGCATCACCTACCGCGAATCGCACCTGGCCATGGAAACCATCTGCGATGCCGGCGCGATGACGTCGATCGAAGTTGTCGAAGTGAATCCGGTGATCGATGAAGTGAACCGGACGGCGCTGCTGGCCGTCGAACTGATTATGTCCGCCATGGGAAAACGAATTCTATGAAGCTACGCGTAGCCGTTCTCTACGGAGGCCGCACGGGCGAGCACGAAGTTTCGCTGCGCTCGGCCGAGTCGGTGATCGCCGCGATGGATCCATCGCGCTATGACGTCGAGCGCATCCTGATCGACAAAAACGGCCGCTGGACCCCGCGCGCCATCTCGCCCGAACCCGGCGCGAACGGCGGAATCGACGTCGTTTTTCCGGTGCTGCACGGAACTTTCGGCGAAGACGGCACAGTTCAGGGCCTGCTCGAGCTCGCCGATCTGGCCTACGTCGGCGCGGGCGTGCTCGCGTCGTCGGTATCGATGGATAAAGAGATCATGAAACGTCTGATCTCGGAAGCCGGCCTGCCCGTCGTCGAGTCCCTCAGCCTGCGCCGCGACCAGTACAAGCGCGAAGACGTGTGCGGCCGATTCCCATTCCCGGTGTTCGTCAAGCCCGCCAATCTGGGCTCCTCGGTCGGCGTCTCGAAAGCGAAAACGTGCGAAGAGCTGCTCTCCGCGCTGGAGCTGGCCGCCGAGTTCGACCGCAAAATCATCGTCGAGCGTGGGATCGCAGGCCGCGAATTCGAATGCTCCGTGCTCGGCAACGAAAATCCCGTCGCATCGCTCCCCTGCGAAATCCTCCCTTCACGCGAATTCTACGACTACGAAGACAAATATCTGCTCGACAAAGCGCAAACCATCGTCCCGGCAGATCTCAACGCGAAACAAACCGAAAAAATCCGCGGCCTCGCAGTCGAATGTTATAAAGCGGTCGATTGCGAAGGCATGGCGAGAGTCGATTTCCTGATGGAATCGGCCACGCAAAGATTTTTTATCAACGAGATCAACACCATCCCGGGGTTCACATCCATCAGCATGTATCCGAAAATGTGGGAAGCGAGCGGTCTTCCGTACGCGCAGCTTATCGATCGCCTGATCGAGCTCGCGGTCGAGCGTCATCGAGAAAAACAAACGATTCGTTATTCCAGGTAATCATGACGTCGCTCCCAAAAGGCGGAAGACATTTCTCTAAAACCCCGACCGTAGGGAGCGGTTTTGGGCGGGCTCTCACACAGACACGGCAGGTGGGTAAGTGCGTGCGATTCTTCGCTCTCCTGCTCCTGTTCACGATCCCGTCCGCAGCCCAAGAATCCGATGCCGGCGACGAACTCGCGCGGCAGCTCAAGAAACTGGTCGACGTGTTTGTCGCCGTCGACCAGAACGCGGCCGACGCCGCCGATCCCAACGTTCTGCTGTATCAGGGCGCGATTCCGGGCATGCTGCGAACCCTCGATCCGCATTCGATTTTCTTCGATCCCGGCCAGTTCCAGCAGCTCAAGGAAATGCAGAACAGCGAGCACAAAGGATTTGGCAGCATCGTCAGCGTTCTGCCCGGCCGCGTGATCATTCTGCAAGCCATGGCCGGAACGCCGTCGGAAAAAGCCGGTCTCGCGCCGGGCGACGAGATCCTCGCCATCAACGGCTACATTCTCGCGCGTCTCGAATTCGATCAGCTGGTGCAGCTTCTCACCATCGCGCGCCAGCAGAAAGCCGAGCTCGATGTGCTGCGCAACGCCCGCGTCTTCCACGTCACGCTCGAACCGGCGCTCATGGATTCGCCCAGTGTAGATCGCGCCTTCATGCTTACGCCCTCGATCGGCTACATCCGCGTCACCAGCTTCGATCAGGCGACCGGCGGGCTGGTCAAAGACACCATCGAAAAGCTCGGCGGGACGAATTTAAAAGGACTGGTTATGGACCTGCGCGACAATCCCGGCGGCGTGGCCGAAGCCGCGCTCGAAGTCGCGTCACTGTTCCTGGCGCCCGATCAGCTGGTGTTCACCATCAAAGGCCGGGCGCAGAAAACGCAGGAAGTTCACGTCCCCAAGCTGGCTGCGCCGTACAAATTTCCGCTGGCCGTTCTGATCAACGGGAAAACCGCCAGCGCATCGGAGATTGTCACCGGCGCGCTCCAGGATCACGACCGCGCCAGCGTCTTCGGCACGCCGAGCTACGGAAAAGGACTCGTGCAAAACGTTTTTCCGCTCTCCGGCAACAGCGGAATGGCGCTCACCGTCGCGTATTATTACACTCCCAGTGGGCGGTCGATTCAAAAGCCGCTCCATGGCGGAACGCTCGATGCCGCCACCAGCCAGACCCAAGGCACATTCCACACAGATTCGGGCCGCGAAGTTCACGGCGGAGGCGGAATCGAGCCGGACCAGGTGGTGGAGCGCGATCCCATCGATCGTCTGACCATGGTGCTCGAAGCCACCGGCGCGATCACCAAGTTCGCCGGCCAATATCTGGAAAAACACACGCTCCAGGAAAATTTCGAAGTCACGCCGGAAATGCTCGACGAGCTGCAGCTGTTCCTCTCGGAAAATCGCATCCAGCCCGGCCCCGCCGAGTGGATCAGCCATCGCGACTGGATTCAGAGCCGCCTGAAGCAGGATCTGACCAATCTGGCCTTCGGCGTCGCCAAGGGCGATGAGATCGAAATGCAGCGGGATGCGGTGGTGCAGAGCGCGGTCCGGAAACTTTCGCAGTGACGTTACCGTGTTTCACGATCGCTCCTTGAAGCGTCTTACCCGTATGCCAACTCAAGAAGTAAACCGTCAGATGGCGCATGCCGAGGTGGATCAAGCCAGCGAAACGTTGCATCATGTCATCGATTCGGGCCGGCAGATGTTTAACGCGGGCGAGCGGGTCATCGACGAGCTCGATCATCTCTGGCAGACCGCCAAGCGATCCGATATGGGCGGTTCGCAGGGCGGCCGTGCGCGCCGTCTGTGGATCATCGGCATCATGGCGGGCGTGTGCCTGGCGATCGCCGCACGTATGCGCGCGCGGTGAGCGATTCCGCTCACCTTACAACGTCGGCGAGTCGTTTCCGAGAAGCGCCCGCCTCACGATTTTTATCGGCGGAAATCCCTGCTCCATAAACGCGTCGTGGAACTGCTCGAGTGAGAAGCCGGCGCCCTTCATGGCGCGATAGTCCTCGCGCAATTTCAGGATCTGAAGCTTTCCCAGCGTGTAATAAAGATAAGTCGGGTCCGACGTCCCGCGCTTGGTTTCTTTGTCCGCCGACTCATGCGGCTGGTAGCCTTCCTTTTCGAAAAACTCCACGCCCTGCTCCATGGTCATCTTGCCCGTGTGCATCTCGATTCCGACGATGAACCGCGCGTCGCGCAAAAGCGCGTCCTGCAACTGGCCCAGACGCATCTTGGGGTCGTCTGAAAATCCTTCGTCCAAAATCATCTGCTCGCAGTAATGCGCCCAACCCTCCGCGTTCGAATTCGCTCCGAGCAGTTTGCGCACCCGCGAGTGCACCCGATGCATCCACAAAAACTGCACGTAATGCCCCGGATACGCCTCGTGATCGGCGGTGCTGAGAATCGTTCCGCGATTGAAGGCATGCATGTAATCTTCAACGCGCGCCGCGGGCCAGTCCTTTTCCGGCAGCGTGACGTTGAAATACGCCTGTTTGGCGACCTTTTCGTACGGCCCGGGCGTATCCATCGAAGCGAAGGTCAGCGCGCGCGCAAACGGGGGCGTCTCTTCTAAAATCGGCAGCGTAGTCGAAGGCAGCGTGATGATTTTTTTCGCGACGATGAAGTCGCGCAGCTTCACGCATTCGTCGCGAAACGCCTGCAAAAGCTGGTCCGCCGGCGGATGATCCTTTTCAAGATCGTCCAGCACCTCGCGCGGCGTTTTCTTGGGATCGATCTGCGCCGCGACCTCTTTCAATTTCCGCTGATTCGCCCGCAGATCGTTGAACCCGATCTCGGGCAGCCGGTCGAGCGGAATATCGACCATCTCCTCGTACTCGAGTTTCTTCGAAAAATTCTCCGCGCCCAGCCGGAAATCGCCGTTCGATCGCGCCAGCAGGTCCGTCTTCAGAAACTTTTCGTAATCTCCGAGGGCCGCGATCACCGCCGCGTTGGACGCGTGAAATTCCTCGAGCAGCTTCGCGTCTTTCGCCTCATTGAATGCCAGCGGAACATCGTGCTCAAAAAACGCGACGATCCCGGGAAGCTGCTCGATCGCGATCTCGGTGAAGATTTTCGGCGGATCGTTCAGATTCCCGCGCGCGTCCATCAAAACCTGGGGCATGGCCCGTTCGCGCGAAATCAAAGCCTTCAAACGAACATCCGGAGGCGCGAACGTCCGGCTCATGATGGTGAAAGCGCTCGAAGCGATCCCGCTTGAATAGTTGTCGGGATTTTTTTCCCAGCTCCGGATGGTTTCAAGATCGAGCAGCGCCGCGCGAATGTAGTTCAGCACCAGGTCGCGATCGGGCGTCGCGGGTTGCTTCTCGAATTCGGGTTCGAACTTGTGCAGAACCGCGATCCGCTTCTGGATTCCGCTTTTCGAAAAATCCTCGAGCTTCCCGTCGTATTTATGAATTCCGGCCGAGGTCGCGCCGCTGGGATTGAACGGAAAATAGTATTCGTCGAAAAAGCGGTCCGAAAGCGATTCCGCGGACCCGGCAACAGCAAGGATGCTCATCAGAAGAAAGAGTCGCACCCTTCATTGTGCCAGACTGCATGGGAACGGCGATCGGTAACGGGTTCCGACGCTGCGTTCCTCGACGAGTCCGTGGGACGAGGAGGGCAAAACCCGCGCCCTTGCTGGCGCGGCTCGCACGCCGACGTTTACGACGGGGCGTGCCGGTCACTGCGCCAGCGTGAAGATCACGTCGATCGGCGCGATCACTTCCACCGCCGCGCCGTCGAGCATCGTCGGCCGGTAAATCCATTGCCGCACGGCTTCGACCGCGCCCGGCACCAGGAGCGGATTGCCGCTCAGCACTTGCAACTGCTCCACCGTCCCATCCTTTGCGATCACGCCGACCAATCGCACTGTTCCCGAAATGCGCGCCCGCTTGGCGAGCTCGGGATAAACGGGAATCACTTTGCGAATCAGCTTGGCCGCCTGCACATCCCCGCCGACGCGTTGCGGCTCGGAAGGTTTCGAAACGGGCGCGCGCGCGACCGGCGCCGCAACTTCGGTCGAAATTCCCAATCCTGAGGTCAACGGCGGTCCTTCGACGATTGTGGAACCTCCGATTCCGCCAATGGCCGGCGCAAGATCGCCCGAAATCGTCACCGGCCCGGCCGGAACGGCGCGAGGCGCCGCGCTCCAGTGGAATGCGCGAGGAACCGTCAAAGCATTTCGCATCGATTGCGTTTGCGAGGCTGCGGCCGCGCGGGGAGGCTCGGAAACCGGGCGCAGAATCGGAACCGTCAGCGGCATCCACGGCCGCACGATTCCGATCCGTTGGTTGAAAATCAGCGGAATCAAAATCAGCGCGGCCACGCCGGCGCTTTCAAGCATCAGCGCGGCCGCAAGCGCGCCGCTCCGCTTCGAAGCGCCGCCGTCCAAAACCATCGATTGCTCGAACATGCCCACATAGACACCGCGCTCGAGCGAATGTTCCCAGCCACGAATGAACGCGGCCATTCTCCTCACGGCAAACTGTACTCCGCGCGGATTCCCTCGAGGTTTTTCTCCGCGTTCTCCTGGTAGGGGCTGCGGATCGCTGCGCAGCGGCGCAGGAAACGCACCGCGTCCACCGGGCGGCTGCGATCCGTGCCCGCTTCGGCCAGCCGGTAATTCGCCATGCCCAGGTGATACAGCAGCGCGGCCATCTTCTGGTCGTTTTCGGGGATGTGCGGAAGCGCCTGGCGCAACATGCGGTCGGCCTGTCTAAAATTGTTGTTCAGGCTGCTGGCAACTCCGCCCATGTAGTAGGCGAGACCGAGCGTATCGGCCTTCTGCTTGTTCCACTCCTGCTCGCCGATCGAGTCGGGACGCTGCGCCTTTTCGACGGCGGCGATCAGCCTCTCGGAATATTCGATCACCTGTTGACGCTCCTTGGGCGTGTCCCGCCGCGCGTGGAATTCTGCGAGCGTCAGCAGCATGTCCATATTGCCGGGATCCGCGGGCAGTCCCTTTTCGGCCATCTCGGCGGCCTTGTCTTCGTCACCCATGGCCCGATAGATCCGAAAATATTCGCCGGGGAAACTGGGGATGAAGCGGGTGGAAGGATTGCGCTGCTCGAGTTGCTGGACCAGCGCGAGCTGCGTCTTCAAATCGGCCGAGTGCAGCGTGGTGGACATGCAAAACTCGGCGTACTCCTCGCTTTCCTTGGCTTCCGCCGGAGTTTTTTGCGCCACCGAGTTGGCCACATTCATCAGGCGGTCCGCCCATTTGAGGATCTCGCCGGGCGATTTCTCCGCGTCGGCGGCGCGCAGCGAAATTTTGGCCGCCTCGAGATTGTCCGGCTCGATTGCCAGCCGCAGGCCGCCGATGCGCATGGCCTGCTCGTATTCCTTCGCCTCGAAATACGCCGGCTGAAGCTGATCGTAAACCCAGGCGATGGCGTTGTGCGAGGGATACTGCGCGGCGAACTGTTCGAGATACCGCAGCTTTTCGGCGGGATCGCGCTCCTGCAGGATGTGTTCGATCAGCAGGCCGTCTTTGGTTTCGGGATCGAAGGAGGGTTTGGCGCGCTGGCCGGGGCAGATCGAGGCGAGCACGATCACAGGAGCCAAAACCCGACGCACCATGCGCGAATGTTTTGCGCTTCGCACACTTGCCTCCTTCACGTGTTGGTGTAATATAGCTTATTCATCGTTCGGAAGGGGCTGTTCAAAACTTTAGTACGTTCTCCGTAGTTAAGAGAGAATTTTTCACCGTTATGCTGCTGCCGACTACGTATCTTGGCGCGCTGCTCCTGCTCATCGGCTCCATGCTGTGCTGGGGGTCCTGGGCAAATACTCAAAAGATGGCGGGAAAATGGCGATTCGAGCTGTTTTACTACGATTATTCGCTCGGCACGGTGCTTTGCGCGGTGGTGGCCGCATTCACCTTAGGCCAGATCCTGCCGCAAGAGCTGACCTTTTCCGATAACCTGCTGATCGCGACCAAGCGCCAGATGGCGTGGGCCGTGGGAGCGGGCATGGTTTTCAACCTGGCGAATCTTCTGCTGGTCGCGGCGATCTCCGTTTCCGGGCTGTCCATCGCGTTTCCCATCTCGATCGGCCTCGCGCTGGTGATCGGCACGGTGTGGAGCTTCATTTTGAACCCGCAGGGCTACGCACCTCTGTTGTTCGGCGGAGCGTTCCTGGTGCTGGTGGCGATAATCGTCGATGCGTTCGCCTACACCGGCTACGTCGACGCGAAACAGGCGGCCGAGGCCGCCGCGCTCACTCCCGATCCGCGCGCCAAGAAAAAATTGCCGAAAGGTCCGGGCGCCGCACGCGGCATCGTGCTGAGTATCGTCAGCGGAATTTTGATGGGAATGTTTTATCCCATGGTGGAGATCGCGAGACAGGGCGATGGAGGCGTGTCGGCCTATGGCATCGGACTTCTGTTCAGCGGAGGGGTATTGTTTTCGTCGCTGTTTTACCTGCCGTTTTTCATGAATTTTCCGGTGGAGGGCGGTCCGGTCGAGTTCATGGCGTATTTTCAAGGGGGCGTCAAACAGCACGTGTTCGGCCTCGTGGGCGGAATTTTGTGGATGACCGGCGCGCTGTGCAATTTTGCCGCGGCGAGCACGCCCTCTACGGTGCAGGTGGGACCGGCGGTCAGCTATGCGCTGGGCCAGGGCGCGACGATGGTCAGCGCGCTGTGGGGATTGCTGGTGTGGCGGGAATTCAAAGGCGCGAATCTGCGCGTCAAGACGCTCATCGTGGTGATGTTGGTCTTGTTTATAACGGGACTGAGCATGATTTCGATCGCGCCGCTGCACGCAAAATAACCGGCTGTCGTCTACTGTTTTGATTGAGCGTGTTTAGAAAGCTGATTTTCGCCCTTTTTTCGATGGTGCCTGCGTTCGCGGGCGAGTACGCCGTGCTGACCAGTGGAATGCGGATTCGCGCGGACCGGCATGAGGTCGAGGGCGACATGATTCGCCTATATTCCCAGCAGGGCTACGCGGAAGTTCCCGCGTCCGCCATCGAGCGCTTCGAACAGGACGATTACGTGCCGCCTCCGCCGCCCACACCGGCCGCCGCGGCCGAAAAACCGGCGCCGCCGCGCGATCCCAAGACGATGGTTCGGGAAGCGGCCGGAAAATACGCGCTTCCTCCCGCCTTTGTCGAGAGCGTGGCCAAGGTGGAATCGGCGATGAAGACGGACGCGGTTTCGAAAAAAGGCGCGATCGGGGTGATGCAGCTGATGCCGGAGACGGCCAAAAAGCTGAATGCCGACCCCAACGATCCCGAGCAGAATATCGACGCCGGAACACGCCTGCTCCGCGAGCTGCTGATCAAATACAACGGCGACGTGGCCAAGGCGCTGGCTGCCTACAATGCGGGAACGGGCGCGGTGGATAAATACGACGGCATTCCTCCGTACCCCGAAACGCAGGATTACGTGGGCAAGGTGATCGAAAATTACAAAGCGGCCGGCGGGCATGAGTGAATCGGCGCACGCTGTGCAGGCCGCGGGCTGAAGCCCGCCCCGCAATGCTGCTTTCACCACTGCTCAATAAACTGAAGCGATTCGAGCACGGGTTTGGAACGCGTCTCGATGAGATCGATCAGAGCGCGATGGCAAGCCTGCGGCAGGTGCATTCGAATCGCGTGATTCGAGTCGAGCGGGAGAGCTGCGCCGGGGAGGGCGACGCGCTGATCACGCAAACACCAGGACTCGCGTTATCGGTGCGGACAGCGGATTGTTTTCCGATCCTGCTGGCGGATGTGCGCACGGGCGCGGTCGCGGCGATTCACGCGGGCTGGCGTGGCACTCATGGCCGGATCGTTTTTGAAACGATTGGTGAGATGCACGCGCAGTTTGCGACGAACGCGGGGGATTTGATCGCGGCGATCGGGCCGGGAATCGGCGCCTGCTGTTACCAAGTGGGCGAAGAGGTCGCGCGGCTGTTCGGTTTAGGCGGGCGCGCAAAGGTCGATCTTGCCCAGGAAAATCGCGCGCAATTGATCGAATGCGGCGTGAATCCGGAACGAATCGAATCAAACGGACGATGCACATTCTGCGAGCCGGAGATTTTTTATTCCTACCGGCGCGAAGGCGAGAAAGCGGGACGAATGGTCTCGTTCATACGCCCACTGCCCAGTCCCTAGCACCCAGTCTCCTGCCGATACACCAAGGGCGCGGACCGCGTCGCCACGATGCGTCCCGCGCCCTGTTGGAGAGACCGGATTAAGCGGCGTTGACCAGCAGGTCGTCGAGGATCTCCGAGCCGTCGCCCGACTGGCTGCGGTCTGCGATTTCCTGGCACTGGATGCAGAACGGCGCCCACGGCACCGCGGCGAGACGCTTGGGACTGATTTCCTCCTCGCAGTGCAGGCACACGCCGAAGGTGCCTTCGTCGATGCGCCGCAGAGCTGCGCGCACGTTGGGCAGCAGGTTCGATTCGCGGTCCAGGTTGCGGATGGCGAGCTCCCGCTCAGCGGCGTGTTGCACCTCGTCGAGCGCATCGGGACTCTTTTCGATCGCGATGCCCTCGCGGTTGCGGACGAACTGGGCGAGCTCGGCCTGCTTGGCTTCCAGAATATTTCTGAACTTATTCAACTCACTCTTGGTCATGACTGCCTCTCCTGTCTCTTTCTTTCTTTTCTTTTTTTCTACTTACTTCTTGACTTCTTACTCTCGTTCGTCCCGCGTCACATGGCATTAGACGCGAAGTGACGCGAAAAGGTTCAAAGGTCCAAACCGATTTGTAACATTGCCGAAACGGCAGTGTGGATATTATGCCTCTGCGCGTACGGCTCTGCCGCACGGCAGTTCCCGGGCTCACGCGGTGCGCTTTGGCCGCCACGCCACCGGACTTCGGTAAAGACTTTCCACACCATACCATATCTGACTGCCGTAGGCAAGCAATTTTGCTGCCACCCTCCAAAATCCTCGTTTCCGCCCTGTTTCAGCGTCGCTTATGCCGGCTTACATCGGGTTCATATCGGCGCCTTTTGCCAAAATCCTTACGGTTTGTCCAAAATCATTACGGCGCGCCCATGCCGGTCAGATTAGCATCAGCTCCTCTGACGTATACTGTCGTGTGAGCCGGTAAAAAATCTCAATCGATTTCCTCTCGTGACGCATCTTAGCACACGATTTCAAACTGCCTGCGCCGCTCTGGCGTCCATTCTGTTCGTTGTCCTCGGCGCTTCGATGATCCCGTTTGCCGGCGTCCAGGAAGACGAAGCGCTGTTCGGCGTTCCGCTTTTCTTATTCAAACAAAGGGAGTTATCTCTCAATATCTTCCATCGCGAGCTCCCCTTGATGGTGATGAGCTACGTAGGGACGCTCAAGACGCTCCTTTATTACTACATTTTTCGGATTGCCGGCGTGACCGTCTGGTCCGTGCGCTTGCCGATGGTCCTCGCCGGCGCGCTAACTGTATTTGTTTTGTATAAATTCACAACCCAAGCCGCGGGCGCCTTCGCGGGTCTTTGCGCGGCCTTCCTGCTGGCCACCGATCCGACATTCCTGGTTACTAACACCTTCGATTGGGGTCCGGTTGCGCTCGGCCACCTTTTAGTTGTCACCGGCTGCTTCTTTCTCCTGCGTTTTGGGCAGGAACACCATAAGATGCGCGATTTGGCGCAGGGTTTCTTTTTTCTGGGACTGGCCTTGTGGAACAAGGCGCTGATGTTCTGGATCCTGGGAGGCTTGACGCTCGGAGGGCTGGTTTTCTGGCGGGAGATCCGGCGGGTGCTCACTTTCCGGACGGCCGGAATTGCGACGGCAGCGTTCCTTCTTGGGGCACTTCCGTTTGTGATTTTCAACGTGAAGCGCCACAATGCGACCCTCGGCGAGAATTTCCGGCTCGAACCGGCTACCGTGTCGCAGATTGTCCTCGGCAAGGGCAGGATGGTCCAGATGTCGCTGAACGGATCCGGACTGCTGGGGTTCATTCCGGCGGCGGAGTCGGAGTATACGCGTCCGGCCGTCACGCGGCGGGGGAGGGTCGCGCAGTGGATCGAAAGGCACCTGGGCGAGCACCGGACAACCGGGTTCGATTGGATGTTTCTGGCGGCGCTCGCGTGCGTTCCGCTGTGGTGGAGGAAGAGCGGGGCGTGGTTCGCACTGATTTTCATGTTCGTGACCTGGCTGGGGATGGCGATCACGGCGGGAGCGGGCGGAGCGGTACATCACTCGGTGCTGTTGTGGCCGTTTCCGGCGTTTTTCGTGGCCATTGTTCTGGCGTCCTTGCCGTGGCGGCGAGTGGCGACGGTCGCGGTGGTGGCGATGGTCGTAATGAATCTGCTGGTGGTGAACCAATATCTCGCGGATTTCGACCGGAACGGAGCGAACGGCAATTTCACGGATGCGGCGTTCCAACTATACAAAGCATTCCCGAAGAATCGGAAACCCATTTATGTGACCGACTGGGGTATGGCCAACACACTGGCGATGTTCACCCGGGGGCGGCTGGACATCCGTTCGGCCTTGGGGTTGTTCCAGCCGGAGAAGCCGTCGGATACCGATTGGGAGATCATCAAAAGGGTCATGACCGATCCGGACGCGACGTTTGTCGGCCACGTGGACGGACGCGAGAATTTTCAGGGCGTGAACGAGCACTTCAACCGCGCGGCGGCGGCTTTCGGGCGGAAGAAGCAGACGATCGAGTCGATTTCGGATTCGCACGGGCGGCCGGTTTACGAGATTTTCCGGATGGTCGGGGATTAGGGACTGCAGTTCCCCGGGTGTGACGGGATGTCTCAATCGCGTGTCGAAGCTCCACAAAATGCGCGCGTTTTTCTTTTCAAAGTAACGTCACATCAAACACTTACGGCTGGAATGTAACTTGCTTCCGTATACAACGTTCCATGCGCACGGGCCTCATTGTCGCGGCTTTATGCTCCAGCGGGCTGTGGGCGACCACGCTCCAGGTGCTCACGACGGATCAGATGATCCAGCAGTCGACGGCAATCGTGCATGTCAAGGTTTCCGGGTCGGCTGCGATGCTGCACGGGCGCAACATATATACTGTCTACCAACTGAGCGTCATCGAGACGCTTAAGAACGGGCCGAACGGGGCGTTGAGCTCGGTTGCGGTTCCGGGCGGGACGCTCAATGGAATCCGGCAGATGGTGGCGGGAGCTCCCACGCTGATCACCGGTCAGGAATACGTAATTTTCCTGTGGACCAGTCCGAGCGGACTGACGCAGATCATCGGGCTGTCGCAGGGACTTTTCGGCGTAACACAGGATTCTTCAGGGAATACGGTGCTGGTGCGGCCGGCGACGAGCGGGCTGGTGGTGAATCAGAACGGCGCCGCGGTTCCGTCCTGGGCGGTAACGATGACGCTCGCCGCGCTAGAGGCTGAGATCCAGAAGGTGCTCGGCTGATGGGACGAGGAAAGAGGGGACAGACCGCTCTGTCCGCGCCGGGAGGCGCCGGGAAAATCGACATCGTGGGCTGGGGACAGAGTAGTCTGTCCCCTTTTTCCGTCTCACGAATGCTGCGCAGGCTTGCGATGGTTGTGGCGGTGGCCGGGCTCGCGCCGTTGGCGTCGGCGTACTATTACTGGATCTATTTTGCGAGCGGCAACGCTCCGTTCACTCCCGTGCCGGTGAGGTTCGATTTGAATCCGGCGGATCCATACGGGTTGCAGAACAACATGGCTCCGTACGTGATTTCGGAAGCGGGGCCGAGCGCGCTGATGCCGGGCGACAGTTTTCAGGCGATCGTGAGCGAGATTCGCGCGGCGGCGAATGTGTGGAACACGGTGAACACGTCGGCGGTGAAGCTGGAATTCGGCGGGCTTTCGCCGATGACCACGCCGGAAGCGTCGGCGGGAGTGGACGTGGTGTTCAGCGACGACATTCCGCCGGGCCTGTTGGCGCAGACGTTCGTGACCACGGTGGCGAATCCGCAGGCGTATCTGGCCAGCGGCGCGACGTTCCTGCCGCTGGTGCATTCCCAGATCCAGCTTCAGAGCGATCTGACGCTCAACCAGCAGTCGAGCTATTCGGACGCGTTTTTCGTGACGATCGTGCATGAGTTCGGCCATTCGCTGGGATTGCAGCATACCGAAACGTCAAGCGTGATGTCGACGCAGATCACCTCGGCCTCGACCAAGGCGTCGCCGCTTGCCGCCGACGATATCGCGGGGTTGTCGCTGCTGTATCCGGCCAACGGATACCCGGCGGGAACGGGCAGCATCAGCGGAACGGTGACGCTCGGCGGGGCGGGCGTGAACATGGCGAGCGTGGTGGCGCTATCGGTCACCGGGACGGCGATCAGCGCGATCACCAATCCGGACGGGACGTTCACGATCAACGGAGTTCCTGTCGGGCAGTATTACGTTTACGCGTCGCCGCTGCCGCCGGCCGCCGAAGGCGAAGCGTATCCGGACAACCTGTTTCCGCCGATCGGGCCGAACGGGAACGCGTTCCAGGCCAACACGTCATTCGGGACGGAATTTTTGGGCGAGACGACGGATTGGACGCAGGCGCAGCAGGTGACGGTGACGGCGGGCGTGACTGCGCCGGGGGCCAATATCGGCGTGCCGCCGCGTCCCAACGGACCGGCGGTTTCGGCTATGACGACGTATGGATTCCCGGGCGCGGGTAATGTCGCGGTGGGGGCGTCGCCACCGATTCAGAGCTACGGATGGCTGGTGTTCAAGGCGAATGGGGTGGTGGTGAACGGAAATGCGGTTGCGCCGGGGCTGACTCTCAGCGTCATCGGAGGAGCGGCGTACTTCTATAATCCGTACACGGGAGCGACAGGCAACATCGCGCCGCTATACTACACCGGACAGTTCCTTGAAATCGGCCTGGCTCCGAACCAGGTGAACGCGCCCACGCCGGCGGCGGTCACGGCGACCCTCAACGGCGACGTGTACGTGCTGCCGTCGGCGTTTCGAGTGGTGCAGTCGGCGCCACCGTCGATCGCGGCCGTGAACGGAACGACGGACCCTTCGGGAAATGCAACGGTGACGATCACGGGATCGAACCTGGCGGGATCGCAGATCGTTTTCGACAGCATTGCGGCGGTCTCGACGACGGCCAATCCGGACGGATCGGTCACGGCGGTTGCGCCGCCGGCCACCAGCGGGTATCAGGCGTCGGTGGAAGCGCTGGGATCGGATAGCCAGACATCGTGGGAAACGCTTGCGGCGGGGACGATTCCGCCGCGATTCACTTACGGCGGGCCGGCGTTCCCGGCGATCGGAGTGAGCCTTCCGGGGGGCGCGACGTCGATCGCGGCGGGAACGGATTCGATGGTCGAGATCACCGGATACAACACGGATTTCGTTACGGGTGAGACGGTGGCCGGATTCGCTTCGAGCGATGTGGTGGTGACCGGCGTGTGGGTGGTGAATCCCGGTCTGGCGTATGCCAACGTGGCGGTAAACCCGAACGCGGCGGCGCAGGCGGCGACGGTTACGGCGGAGAGCGGACTGGGACTGGAGACGGCGAGCGCGGCGTTGCAGATCGCGCCGGCGGCCGCGGGACAGGCGACGCTGCTTACGCCCATCCTGAACCAGGCGACCGGGCTCGACGGCGTGCCGGCGGGGGGCATCGCGGTGATCAACGCCTCGGGATTGCCGGAAAATCTTTCGGGTTGGACACTGACCATCGCGGACCAGGTGACGACGTACACGGTGGCGGCGAACAACCAGCTTCTGGCGCAGGTTCCGGCGGGTGCGCAGGCGGGTCCCGTGCTGGTGCGGTTGTTTACGCCGGCGGGAACGAGTTTACCTCCGGTGGTGATGCAGATCGACGTTCCGCCTCCGGTGATTACGGCGGCGTCGAACTCGTCGGGCGTGGCGATCGGCCAGAACTCGCCGGTGACCGGCGGCGCGACGGTTTCGCTTACGATTTACGGTCTGGCGGATCAGAGTGGAAATCTGCCGGCGCTTTCGGCGATCGACATCAACATCGGCGGGGTCAATGTGACGGCGCTGGCGGTGACGCCCGCGGGACAGAACGTCAGCGTGCTCCAGTTCGCGATTCCCGCGGGACTTGGCTCGGGGCCGCAGAACGTGACGATCCAGGTGGGGACGCGCGTTTCGGCGGCGTTCACCATCGTGCTTCAATAAGCGCGGCTGCTACGGCGGCGGCGTAGCCGGGCGCGATATCGAGCGATTCGATCTCCCACCCCTCAACGCCTGCGAGCGCATCGAAGCTCGCGAGCGGATGCGATAATCCTGCGCCCAACGCCTTGATGTAGGCTTCCTTGCGCGTCCAGATTTTGAAGAACGCGTCGAGCTGCGCGGAATCGGGCAGAGAGCGCAACGCGACGACCTCGCCAGGCGAAAAAAAGCGTTCGGGAATATTTTCGTGAGCGAAACGTGCGTCGATACGCTCGATATCGACGCCGATCCTGCGCACTGCCGAGACGGCGACGATCGCGAAACCGCCCGAATGGGAGAGATTGAAGTGCACGCCGGCGGTTTCGGGTTTTCCGCGCGCGTTGTAGGTGAATTCGATTTCAGCGGGATTTTTTTTAAGATGCGCGGAGAGGATTTCGCGCAGACGGCCGCGGCACAGGATGAAACGGGAGCGGTCGCGCGGGAAATGGAAGCGCGCGGCGCGGGCGAGCTCGTCGGGCGAGAGCAGGCGTGCGAGTCCGGCCTGGCGAGCGGCCATCTGATCGAGCGGGATCGAGTGAAGCTGGACGTCGCGCATCGCGTTTCAGGATAGCTTACGCGGGTTTTTTTCGCCGCGCTTTTGATACTCTGAAATTCGATGGCTGACAACTACCGGCGCTTTGAGGCGGGACCTGATCCGTTCGGCAGGACCTGGGAAGTGGAGTTCCGCTGGCTGCAAACCGGTATTTCCATCCGGCACGCCGATACCGTGGACGTGAAATTCGTGATCTGGACGCGCGACGAGCCGAAACAGGAGCGCGTGATCGCGCTGCCCCATCCACTGCTGATCGCGCTGGGCGAAGGGAGGGGCCACGCGCTCACCGACGCGTGGTGCCTGACGCTCGCGGCGAAGCATTTGAAATACATGATCGAAACGGGCGAGGACCTCGAAAAAACGCTGGTTACGCTGAATGAAGCGGATCTGGAGCGGACACTTTCGGCAACGGCGGGAAAGCCTCTGCCGGCGTAATCTCTATTCGCAAAGCATCGTGGTAAAAATAGGATTTGAAGAGAGGCGGTGGAAGGTATGCGCCTGGTGGAGGAAGTGATGGTCAACTGTCCAATGTGCGATGCCGTAATCGATGTGGACGAAGAGGAACTGGACGAAGGCGATTCGCTGATCTGTGAAGACTGCGGAGCCAATCTCAGCGTGAGCAGCGTCTCGCCGCTCGAATTGACGCCGGAAACCGACGACGAGGACGATGACGACGACGAGGATTTCGACGAAGACGACGATTTTGACGAGGATGACGACGATCTGGACGAGGAAGAGGACGAAGAAGAGGATGAGTGGAAGTAGAGCCGCCGGGGCGGTTTTCCTGTGCGCGTGCGCGCTGGCTTTGGGCGGAAAGAATTCGTCCTACGCGATCGTAGAGGGCACGGTGTTTCGCGATCCGGGGTTCGCCGTGCCGGAGGCGAAAGTGACGTTGCAGGCGCGCGGCGAGGCGAAGTCGAAAAAGCAGGAAGCGACGACCAACTATCGCGGCGAATTCGAGTTTCGCGTGCCGGCGGTCCAGGCGGTGTACGTGGTGCGGGCGGCGGCGAAGGGATACCGCCCGGATGAAAAGGAAGCGTCGATTACCGGAGGCGGCGTGCCGGGCTCGGAACGCGTGGACGTGAACCTGGTGCTTTCGCCCGAATCGAAGTAAGTGAGGTGCGGAATGATGCGGTGGATGGCCGCGCTGGCGCTGATTTCGGCGGCGGTGTGGGCGCAGGAGACCAAGGAAGAAAAAAAGCTCGCCAAGACGGAGCGCATCGTCCAGGGCACGGTGAGCGACGCTGACGGGAACTTCATCAACGGAGCGGTGGTGAAGCTCAAAGACGAGCGGACGCTGCAAGTGCGGAGCTTCATCACCGAAAAAGACGGCGCGTATCATTTTGCGGGTCTCAAGCTGGACAACGATTATCAGCTCAAGGCGGACTACAGCGGAAAAACCAGCGGATGGAAGACGCTCAGCATTTTCGACACGCGCAAGCAGCCGGTGATCAATCTGAAGGTCGAGAAGCAGGAAAAAGAGGAGAAGAAATGAGGCTCGCGCTAGCGCTATGCGCGGTGGCGACGCTCGCCGCCGCTCAGAAGCTGACGCCCGTCGATGACGCGGGCTATCCCAAGCTGATTGCCTCGCAAAAAGGGAAAGTTGTGCTGGTGAATTTCTGGGCGACGTATTGCAAGCCGTGCCGGGCGGAGATGCCGGCGCTCGAAAAGCTTGCGGCGAAGCTCAAAGCTCGAGGCTTCGCGCTGATCACGATCTCGAACGACGAAGCGGACAAGCAGCCGCTGGCCCTCAAGGCGCTGGCCGAATACGGGGTCGCGGGGCCGACTTACTGGCGCAAGACCGCGGACGAGGACAAGTTCTGCGACGCCATCGATCCCAACTGGGGCGGCGCCCTGCCGGCGCTGTTCTTGTACAATCGCGCGGGGAAAAAGATGAAGGCGTTCATCGGAGAGACGCCCATTCCGACGATCGAGGCCGCGATCGAGAAGCTTCTGTAGGGGTTCGAAGAGGCATTGAATCCACGCGCGGCCGGTCTCGTTTTCCTGGCCGCTTCCTGCGGATTCGCGCAGACCATCGTCATCAAGAACGTCCGCGTGATCGACGCGACCGGGGCGCCTGAAACCAAGCCCATGAGCGTCGCGATCGAGGGCGAGCGCATCGCGGAGATCGCGAAAAGGATCCGGCACGTGCCGCGCACTGCGGTGGTGATCGACGGCAAGGGAGAATTTCTGATCCCGGGACTGTGGGACATGCACATTCACCTGGGAACGCCCGAAATTTTTTTCCCGCTGCTGGTGGCCAACGGAATCACCGGCGTGCGCGAAATGTTCACGGGGATTCCGATGCCGGTGATCCGGCAATGGCGGAGCCGCCGGGACGCGCCGCGCATCGTCGCCCCGGGCTTTCTGGATGGTCCGCCGATGCTGTGGAGCGGTCCGGCGCCGCCGGGGGCGTTCGCGGTGGCGACGGCGCAGGAGGGACGCGACGCGGTGCTCGCGCTGGCGCGCAGCGGCGTGGATTTCCTAAAGATTTATTCGAGCGTTCCGCGCGAGGCGTATTTCGCGATCGCGGAGGAAGCGCACGCGCTCCGCATGCCGTTCGCCGGGCACGTTCCGGAAGCGGTGAGCCCGCTCGAAGCGTCGGATGCGGGGCAGTTGAGCGAAGAGCATCTGAACGGGATTTTACTCGCGTGCTCGACGCGCGAGGAGGAGTTGCGAAAAGAGCGCGTGGCGATGATGCTCGACCGGAACATGGCGCCGGAGGAGCGGATGCGCGAACTGGCGTGGCCGGATTCGAAGATGCTCGACCAATCCTATGATGAACACAAGGCGCAGATCCTGTTTGAAACATTCGTCAGGAACGGGACGTGGCAGACGCCGACGCTCTCGATTCTGGAGGGTTTCGCGCGGGCGCGGCAGCCCGATTTCGTAAACGATCCGCGCCGGAAGTATCTGTTCAAAGGCTGGAGCGAGCAATGGGACCCGCGCAAGACGTATTTCCTGAAGGATCTTTCGCCGGAACAATACGGCGAATGGGAAGCGCGCATTCAGGCGCTGCTGGCGCGCTATGAGAAGCTGGTGGGCGATATGCACCGAGCGGGCGTCGAATTTCTCGCCGGGACGGACGCGAACGGCTTCAATCCGGTGTACCCGGGGTTCGGATTGCATGAAGAGCTGAAATTGCTGGTGAAATCGGGATTGACGCCGATGGAGGCGCTTCAATCGGCGACGCGCAACGCGGCGATGTATTTCGGGCAGCTTTCCTCGGGCGGGACGATCGAAAAAGGGAAGGCCGCGGATGTGGTGCTGCTCGGCGCGGACCCTTTGAAGGATATCGGGAACACCGAAAAAATCGCGGGGGTGGTGATGCGGGGGCGGTATTATTCGCGGGAGAATCTGGATAAATTGCTCGACGAGGCCGCCGCGCGCGCGGCGCAATCGGCGGGGCAGTGACGCGAAAAAGGGGACAGACACCTTTTTTCGAGAGCTCGTTAAGCGTGATTCTACGTGGGAATTAAGGCGAACGCCGTACCCTGACGGATGTGGATTTCGCCGATCTTTTACGGCGGGAACATCTGTGTACCTATGGCACATCTTTCTGGTGAAGCCGCTGGCGGCGCTCGCCATCCTGCTGTGCCTGACCACGATTCTTTCCTGTGTCCTGCTGGAGCGGAAGCGCCCGCACTATCGCGCGGACCGGTTTCTGATCGCGTTTCTGGGGCTGCTTTCGGTTTACCAGGGCATGCGCGTGCTCCAGAGCGCAGGCATCGTGGCGATGTCGTCGAACCACGTGGACGACGCGATTGAAGTCGCGGTGACCGGATTCTGTCTGCTGGCGACCCTGGTGCTGCGGCTGGCGACCATGGACCACCTCAATGCCGAATCGGCGCTGCGGCTGCTGCGCGCCGCGCCGCCGCGTTCGCAGCCGCGAAATCCGGAGATCGAGCGCGACCTGGCGCGTCTTAACTGGGCGCTGCCGCGGCTTTCCGACGGCGCGTTCCGGCTGTATGTGTACCTGTGCCTGCGCCAGGAGCCGGCAGCGGGGCGCATCTCGCCGGGGGACGTGCGGGTGCAACTCGGCAAATCGAAAGAGGAGCTCGAGCGCGATCTGGCGGAACTGGAGCGCTCCGGCGCGGTTCAGATTTCGCGCGAGGCAGCGCACGTCGGAATCACCATCGTTGCGCAGCCAGGCGCCAGCGGAATTCTGCCGCCCATGGTAACGGCTTCCCGCGCCCCGGCCTCCATCCCCGAGAGCGTCGCGTAGAGATCCCGCCGAACCTGTTTTGTTTTGAAAGCCGGCTGACACGCGGCGTTAAGGCCGGGCGGCGATGTATCCTATTCGGCTATGGCGGCCGAATTCGATTCCGTTTTTACCAAGTTGAAAGCGGTGCTGTCCAAACATGCGGAAAAGCTGGCGGTGAAAGCCGACACTGCGGCCGAATTCACGTTGGTCGGCAAGTCGCCGTCGCCGTTTCCGCAGCATAAAGGACAGCCGCTGTGGTTCGCACAGGTGCGGCGCGGCAAGGCGTACGTGAGTTATCATTTGATGCCGCTGTACATGAATCCGAAACTCGCCGGCGGCGTTTCGCCGGAATTGAAGAAGCGCATGCAGGGCAAGACGTGCTTCAATTTCAAGACCGTTCCGGAGGCTGCGCAGCTTGGCGAGCTCGAGCGGCTGACCGGCGCCGCGCTCGACGAGTGGCGCGCAAAGAAGTGGCTGTGAGGCGGCTGGCATACGTGCTAAAGTGTTGATTTCGCCTCACGATGTCCGTGCAAATTTTCCTACAGGGGAAGCTCCTCGGGATCGAAGAGTTTCTGTTCGCGCCGTCCGAAAAAGACCATGACCAGGTCTTCACCGGGCGCTCGCATTGGATCACGCTGCTGATGGAAATTTTGCCGCGCGCGCTGCTCAACGAGCTGGGATTGTCGAAAATCCTTTTGGGATCGAGCGGAGGCGGGCAGTTTTTGGTGGTGCTGCCGGAGGAATCGCGCGGCGCGGCCGACAATTTTCTGGACGGCGCGGCGCGCGAGATCGCCGATTTGAGCGCAGGATTGCTGAAGCTGCTGTGGAGCGTCACGGAAAATCTGGGCGATTGGAGCGACGTCCGGCGGCGGTTGACCGAGCAGATGGAGCATCGGCGGGGAACGCCGGGGTTCGATGCGGCGCCCGCGGCCGCGGACGGCGATTCGGAACATTATTTCGCGGGGCAATTGGGGATGAAGCTGCGCGACGCGGAATCGGCGGGGTGGTCGCCGGAAACGCCGGGACGGATTCATATCGGGGAAGGAAAGCACGTCTGGAGCCTGGCGGGATCGTCGACCGAAGCGCTGCCGTTTGCGCGGCACGCGGCGCCGAGCGACGACGGCCGCGAGCCGGCCTCGACGGCCGCCCTGGCGGGGCGCGCGTCGGGATTGAATACGTGGGGTGTGTTGCGCGGCGACGTGGATAATTTCGGAATTCGCATTCGGCGGGCGCAAACCATCGAGGAGCACATCCAGCTTTCGGTGATGTACAAGCAGTTTTTCGCGGGTGAGCTGGAAGTGCTGTGCTCGATGCCGGAGTTCTGGCGAAAAGTCACGGTGATTTTTTCGGGCGGCGACGATTTCGCGGTGTATGGCGCGTGGGACGCGCTGATTGCGCTGGCGCGAGAGATCGAACGCTTGTTTCACAGATTCGTCGAGGCGACGCTTCAGGAGTTCGCCGGGCCGGAGGGGAAGACGATCAGCATGGCGCTGGCGCTCGCGCCGGCGGTCGATTCGTCGCTGGGCGCGGTGTTTGAAGAGGCGGGCGAGCGGCTGGAGATCGCCAAATCGGCGGATAAGGATTGCATCTGGCTGCTGGGGCGGACGCTCGAATGGAAGCAGTTCTCCGAAGCGTCGGATTTAAAAGAGTCTTTGATGCGAATGATTTCGGATTATGGAGTCTCTTCGCAATATCTGCGGGATTTATGCGGAATTTATCGCGAGACGCAGTCGAAAATGTCGCGCCGGCAGGCTCGCAGGATGGGAGGCGAGCGGCCGTGGCGCTATCACCGGCGGATTCGCAGAATCCTGGGCGCGGCGCGGGACGGCGCCCCGGAACGTGGCGATTTTCAGAAAGCCCGCACCGCGCTGATCGCGGACCTGATCGGGCGCAGCGCGGTGACGGTGAAGTTGCGGCCCGCCGGTCGCGTGGCGCTAGAATGGGCGAGGTTGTCCGCTGAGTAGCTTACGCTACCCTTTGTTCGCCACAGCCGGTCGAAGGCGCTTGCGAAACTGAGGATGTAGCGAGTGTTTGTCAACCCAGGAAGGATGTCCGATGGATGATGCGGTAGAGAACGAAACTCAAAAAGAAGCGGCGCCGGAGCCGGCCGCCTCGACGGTCGAGGCTCCTCAGCCAGAGGCTCCTCAGCCCGAGGCTCCTCAGCCCGAGGCTCCTCAGCCGGAGGCTCCTGCTGAAGCTCCCAAAGTCGAGCCGCCCAAGCCGCAGCCGAAGCCGGAAGCGAAACCGCAGGGCCAACGGCGGGAAGAGAAGCCGCGCGAAGAGCGCGGCCCACGTCCGCAGCAGGGCGAGCAGAGGCGCGGCGACCGGCGCGAAGGCCGCGGTGATCAGCGCGGAGAACCACGTGGAGAACAACGCGGAGAACAACGCGGAGAACAACGCGGAGAACAACGTGGAGACCGGCGCGAGGGCGGACGGCCCGGCGGCGCGCGGCCATTTGAAGGCTTCGCCGATATCGAGCTTGAAAAACTGATTTCGGACAGCCTGTATCTGGACAACCAGGCGCACGCGGTGGTGGCACGGATGCGCGACATGGATTCGGGCACCAAGAGCCAGTTGCGGCGATTGTACAACGCGGTTCGCCGCGCGGTGCGGGCGCCGGAAAGCGAGCGGCAGCACCAGTTCGTGATGCTGAGAGCGCGCCTGGCGTACACCATCGTGCGGCATTCGCTGCGCAGCCTGGACGCGCTCGAACGGCTGCTGTTGCAAGTCACGCGCAAAAACGATGCGCGCGGATACGAGCGATTCAAGGACCTTTTTGAGGCGATCGTCGCATATAACGAATAGAGGAATATGAGCGCACACACAGCTCAAACACAATTGCAGTTGGTGGGGAAACTGATTTTATCGGGCGATCTGCACTGCGAAACCGGCTTGCACATCGGCGCGGGCAAGGGGTCGCTGGAAATCGGCGGCGCGGATAATCCGGTGGTGAAGGACGCGTTCGGGCTGCCGTATATTCCGGGGAGCTCGTTGCGCGGGAGGCTGCGGTCGCTGCTTGAAAACGCGCTGGGGCTGACTACGCCGGCCGAACTGGTGTATCTTTCGAAGCGCCGCGGCCAGGAGGTGCGCATTCATCAGAGCGAGCGGCCCGATGATGAAATCTGCCTGCTGTTCGGGCGCAGCCCCGGCCGCGTGGAGCGCATGGAGGGGGAGCCGATCGAGACGCGCGCGGCGAGTCCGGCGCGGCTGACGGTGTACGACGCGCCGCTCGAGCCGGACAGCATCACGGCGCAGATGCGCGAGAATCTCGACGACGAAATCACGGAGGTCAAGAGCGAGAACGCGATCGACCGGATTACATCGCAAGCCAATCCGAGGACGCTTGAGCGCGTTCCCGCGGGCGCGCGATTCAAGGTTCGCATGGTGATGGATATTTTGTGCGAGGAAGACAAGGCGCTGGTGGCGCGCGTGTTCGAGGGGCTGCGATTGCTCGAAGACGACGCGCTGGGCGGCGGAGGGTCGCGCGGAAGCGGCCGGGTGCGGTTCGCGAATTTGAAGCTGGCCTGGCGCAATCGCGCGTTTTATTCCTCGGGCGGCGCGGAGACGGAGCTCGCATCGGGCGCGGATCTGGGCGCGATTCAGAAAGTCACGTCGAACGGGGATTTCGGCGAGAAGCTGGCGAATTGACCGGCTGTCCCACACTTGCCCTCGATGATCGTTAAACTTTATCCCACCGGCCCCTGGCGCATTGGACCCGATTCGGGCGACCGCGATCGGGTGGACCGCGTGTATCACAGCGATTCGGTGTATTCCGCCGTTTCCACCGCGATGGCGCGGCTGGGAATGCTCGACGAGTGGCTGGACGCGACGGCGCGGAGCGCGGATCCGGCGGTGCGGCTGAGCTCATGTTTTCCGTTTCATGGCGAGACGATGTTCGTCGTTCCGCCGCGCAGTTTGTGGCCTCCGCCGCCGTCGGCGAAGGTGCGCTGGAAAGGCGCGCGGTTCGTGCCGATGAGCGTCGCGGGCGATTTGGTCCACGGGCGCGCGATTTCGGAGGAAAACTGGACGGTGGACGGCGCGAGCGAGTGCCTGATTCCGCAAGGCGCGCAGGGTCCGTTTCGGGTTTCGGTGCGATCCAACGCTGCGGTCGACCGGCACGGCGCCGCGGTGGAGCAACATTCGAGCGCGTGTCTTGAATTCGCGCCACAAGCGGGCATGTGGATGACCGCGCAACTGCGGGACTCGGAGAAATGGAAAGAGCCGGTGACCGCGGCGCTGCGGCTGCTGGCGGATTCGGGATTCGGAGGCGAGCGGTCGCGCGGATGGGGGCGCGCGGAGATATCGTTTTCCGATGACGACGCGGCGCTGGTCACCGGAGTGGCGGGATCGGGCGCGTGGTGGATGTTGTCCCTGTTTCATCCGGCCGCGGAAGATTCGATCGACTGGCAGCGCGGCGATTACGCGTTGACTACGCGCACCGGGCGCGTCGAGGATTTCGGCGATGCGAAGCGGCCGACGCGGATGGTTGCGGAGGGCTCGGTGATCGTGGCGCAAGCCGAGCCGCGCGGCGCGGCGATGGATGTGGCGCCGGAAAACTTCGCGCATCCGGTGTATCGGGCCGGATTCGCGGTCGCCGTCGCGATTCCGTGGAGGGTCGCGTGAGTGTGGTGGCGCACGCACTCGTGCGTGCCGCGTCGGCATTCGTGCCGACGCCGGGCCAGGCGTCCCCAGGAGCGGGGACGCGGCACGCAAAAGCGCGTGCGCCACAACTGACCGGGGCATATACCAGATGAGGTACAGACTGACCTGCTTGACCCCCACGCTCATCGGCGACGGCCAGCGGCTTTCGCCGATCGATTACATGGTCTGGAAGGATCATGTGAACGTGCTCGATCAGCGGCGCATCTTTCGCCTGTTGGCAAAGGGTCCGCGCCTGGACGGATATCTCGCGCAGCTCAAAAAAGCCGACAAGCTGGATTTCGCATCCTGGGGAGGGTTCGCGCAGAATTTCGCGGGGCGCCGAATTCCCTTCGAACATTCGAGCGCCATTCCGTACTGGGAGCGCGCCATGGCGCCGAACCTGTTTATTCCGACGTTCGCGGAATCGCCGTCGGGTCCTTACGTTCCGGGAACGGCGATCAAGGGCGCGCTGCGCACGGGCGCGGTATTCGAACGCTGGACGGAAAAAACGATGGCGGATCTGGCGGCGCGCCTCGCGCAAGACGATCGTCCGCCCCGGAATCCGGCGGCGATAGCGGAGGATGCGGTGCTGGGAGGGTCCGGATCGAGCCGCATGCGGCGCATCGCGGCGGCCGATTCGTCGCCGATCACGCACGCGCCGATGAAAGTGTACCTGCTGCGCGTAGCGACGCTGGTGGCGCGGGGAGCGGGGAGATTCGAGCTGGGGTGGAAATCGGCGCGCGGAAGCGTGGAGCCGCGCAGAATCGAAGAGAGCACGCCGATTTTCGCCGAGATGGCGACGCCGGGCACGGCGTTTACAGGTGCGTGGCGGGAGCGCTCGGCAGCCGACCGGGGAAAATTGTTTCACGCCGCGAACCAATACGCTTCGGCGCTGATCGAGCGGCATAAACAATATGCCGCGTGGGCAGGATTACCGTATCTTGCGGCGACGCTCGGGGCGCTCGAAGGGCGCGTCAAGGAAATCGGCGAGCGGACGGATGTGTGCGTTCTGTCGATTGGCTGGGGTGGAGGGATGCTCGGAAAATCGGCGTATTTGAATACCCAGGACGAATCATTCCGGCAAATCCTGAAGCACGTGCCCTTGTATCAAAAAGCGATTCAGACGGGGATGCCGTTTCCCAAGACGCGGCGGGTGATTTTTCAACAGAACTATCCCGCGAGTTTGCCGGGATGGGCGATGCTCGAAATTTCAGACTGATCATTTCCCTCGAAACACCGTGATCGTCCCCGGCCGCCAAAGGACTTCCCGGCGCCCGGTGGAATTGACCTTGCCATCCCCGAGCAGTACTGTGATCGTTCCTCCGTTTTCGTTCGCGGCGATGATATCGGGATGGCCGTCATGGTTCAAATCGGCAACCGCGACGGCGCCGGGATCGCCTCCGGAGGGGATGACGGTGATGTGGTATGCAGGTGATGGGGCGCACGCGGCCAAGCTGACCAGCAACGCGCACCAGGCCCGCATGTCCGTATGACGGACGTCTTGCGCGAACGGTAGCCTTTTTTTGGGCGCAGCCGGGGGTTGAACGGTAAGATCCGAGCCGTTCAAACTTGGTTGGTAAAGCACTAGAACGTTTGGACCACACGATTCGGTACGAAAAAAATGGATTTGCCCCGATCGATTGCATGTTACCATCGATAAGTACAGAGGCAGCGAGGGTTTAGAACGCGCCCGGTCGGTCGGAGGGACGTCAGTCGGCTAACATGTACAACGCATTTTTTGGCTTCTCGGAGACCCCTTTCAGTTTAAGTCCCGATCCGGCATTCTTTTACCGGAGCGAACAGCACGAGGAAGCCCTGGCGAATCTGGTATATGGCGTGCAGGCGCGTAAGGGCTTTATCGTGCTCTCAGGCGAAGTTGGTACTGGAAAAACCACGATGCTCGAGTGCCTGAGGGATTACCTCGAATCGCAATATATCGAATTCGCGTTCCTGTTTAATTCGCGGGTCAACACCGATCAGTTTTTCGAAATGATCGCCTACGATCTGGATCTGCCGTGCCAGCGCACATCGAAAACCGAGGTTTTGTTCGCGCTGAACCAGTTGCTGGTGGAGCAGGCGCAGGACGGGCGAACCGTGGTGCTGATCGTGGACGAAGCACATAACCTCGAATGGGAGGTGCTCGAGGAAATCCGGCTTCTGGGAAATCTCGAAAATCGCAACGGGAAGCTGTTGCAGATCATTCTTGCCGGGCAGCCGGAGCTCGACCGGAAACTGGACGCGCCCAATCTGCGGCAGTTGAAGCAGCGCATCGTCCTGCGCTGCAATCTGCAACCATTTACGCTGCGCGACGCGGTGGAGTATATCGAATCGCGCCTTGATCGCGCGGGTGCGCCGAATCAGACTATTTTTTCCGAAGAGCTGATGGCGGAGATTCACGTGCGCGCGCAGGGAATCCCGCGCGTGATCAACGCCCTCTGCGACAACCTCCTGCTCACCGCTTTCGCGGTCGAAAGCAAGGTCTGCACGCACGACATGCTGGATGAAGTTTGCCGCGACATGCGCCTGGAATGGCCCGGGAGCCGGCGCAGCCGTTCGCGCGCATCGACCGAGGCGTTCGAGCGGACGCCGTATTAAGATCCTGGTCCTATAATCAAAACCACGCGAGTTGCCGGCTGCCTTCCGTCCGCCCAGGCTGGCGGCTGTCCAGCGTGCATCGCCGCAATGCGTTTACAGCGTCAGCGCGCGCGCCATCGTTTCAGCGAGCCTCACCCGCGGTCCCACTTGGCGAGATAAATTTCGCCCGCCTGCGTCTCGATTTCGCGCGCGAGATCGCGATTCCACTCCCCCATGCGCCGGTCTTTCAAGTGTTCGAGCAGGCGCACGTCGCGGCGCTTCAACGCGACCACCCCGATCTGATCGGCGATCCGTTTCTTCGACTCTGCGCGAAGCTGTTCGAGTCGCGTGTGCTCGGCGATGGCGAAGCGCCGGAAGGCGTCGAGCGCAGCCAGCTCGGACCCGGTCTGGGATCGCGCTTCGGCGGCCGCGCGTTCGCTGCGCGAGCGCTCGGCCAGCAATTCGGCTTCTCTCGATTCGATCGCGCGCAGCTCGGCGTAGAGACGCTCGAGTTTCAATTCCTCGATGCGCGCGAGCGTTTGGCGCCAGTCGAGCACACGGCTTAGCGGGAATTCGAATTTCTTCATGAGGCGTGCTCTCCGGCGAGCTCGGCCAGCCGCGCGCGCGTGCGCTCGATGTGCTCGCAGGTTTGCGGCTCCTGCCGCAGGAAGTTCATCAGCTTGGGACGCAGCTTGATCGCCGAATCGAGACGCGGATTGGAGCCCGCGGCGTAAGCGCCCAGGTTGATCAAATCCTCCGAACGCCGGTACTCGGCAAGCGCCTCGCGAATTTTCTGCGCCGCCTCGCGCTGCTTGGGCTCGGAAACGCGCGAGGCGAGCCGGCTCACCGAATGCAAAATATCGATCGCCGGATAATGGCCCATCGCGCCCAGCTCGCGCGAGAGGACGATGTGGCCGTCGAGGATCGCGCGCACGGCGTCGCAGATGGGCTCATTGAAATCGTCGCCTTCCACCAGCACGGTGAAAAATCCCGTGATAGAGCCGGATTTAAAATTTCCCGCGCGCTCGAAGATCTTGGGAAGCAGGCTGAACACGCTGGGCGTGTAGCCCTTCTGCGACGGCGGCTCGCCCGCGGCCAGTCCGATCTCGCGCTGCGCCATCGCCAGCCGCGTCACCGAATCCATCACCAGCAGCACGCTTTTGCCCTGATCCCGAAAATATTCGGCGACGGCCAGGGCGACGAACGCCGCGCGAATGCGCAGCGGCGCGGGCATATCGGAGGTCGCGGCGATCACCACGCTGCGCTTCAATCCCTCCGCGCTCAACTCGTTTTCCAGGAACTCGCGCACTTCGCGATTGCGTTCGCCGATCAGCGCGACGACGCTCACGTCGGCCGAATTGTGGCGCGCCATGGCTCCCAGCAGCGTGCTCTTGCCGACGCCCGACCCTCCGAAAATTCCGACGCGCTGGCCCTTACCGAGCGGCAGAAGTCCGTCGATGGAGCGGATTCCGGTGACCAGCGGTTGGGTGATGTGCTCGCGATCGAGCGGTCCGGGAGGCGCGGCGTAGAGATCGTAGAAACCGTCCGAATCGGCCGGCGCGCGGCCATCCATGGGACGTCCGAATCCATCGAGCACGCGGCCGAGCAGGTGGGGACCCACTTCGACGCGCGCCGCTTCCGCCCGCGCGATCACGGTGTCGCCGAGCTGGATCCCGCCGGTTTCTTCGAGCGGCATCAGCAGCACGCGCTCATCGCGAAATCCGACCACCTGGGCGCGCACCGAACGTCCGCTGGCGGAGAGGATTTCGCAGAAGTCGCCCGCCGCGGCGGCCGGGCCGTCGGAGCCCGCCAGCAGCCCGATCAATTCGCGAACATGCCCCGCGGCGCGAAACGTAGGCATACGCTCCAGCGCGTCGATGTAGGTCGAAAGCATCACAGCGTTCTCCTGCAGCGGATCCCCGTGGGACAGCCGGTCGGTTTGTGACGGCTGCCGGAGCTGTTACGATCCAGGCGAACGACAGCCGCCACGACCCGCTGTCCCACGGGTGTCATGGGTGGCGCCTCCGCATGATGTCCGCGAATCCGCGGTCGATTTCGGCGAGCTGCGTGTCGACCGACGCATCCAGCTCGCCGCGCGAAGTTTCAAACACCGCGCTTCCCGCGCCCAGAGAAGCATCCGCGACAATTTCGACCCGCGCAGGCATCTGCAGGCGCGCGCGATTCTGCTCGATCATGGCCGCGCCTTGGGGCGACAGGCGCAGCCGGTGCGTTTCGCGCGCGTTCAACTTCTGGAAGGCGGCGATCACCAAACCCAGAATCGCTTCTTCGTCGGTGGAGAGCTCGCGATACAGCACGCGGCGGGCGATGGCGATGGCCAGCTTCACCGTGTCCTGCTCGGCTTCGGCGCGAAATTTCCTGCGTGCGCCGGCGAACTCCTCGAGCACCGCGTGGAAGGCCGCCAGCGCGGGCTCCAGGCGCTGGTTCGCGTTCTTCGCCGCAGCGGCCTCCGCCGCCGCGAATCCCTGCTTGTAGGCGGCGTTGAGGCGAGCCTCGATATCGCGCTGCTCGTTGGGAATGGCCGCGGAAACTTGCGCGTTTGCCGGTTGCGCAGCCAGATTCGCGGGCGCGCGCGCGGGACGCCACGGCGCCGTCCCCGCGGTTTGTTCTCCGCGCAGCAGTTTAGACGACATATTGTTCTCCAGCCGCGCCCTTCAGGCTGATCACGCCCTCGGTTTCGAGCTGCCGCACCACGGCGATGATCTGCTGCTGCGCCGCTTCCACTTCCTTGATCTTGATGGGTCCCAGCGCCTCCATGTCCTCGCGCAGCATCTCCGCGCCGCGCTGGCTCATTCCGGCGAGCATGTGATTCTTCATCTGGTCGCTGGTGCCCTTGAGCGCGACCGTCAGAATTTTTCGATCCACCTTGCCTAGCAGCTCCTTCACCGCGTTTACGTCGAGCAGCAGCAGGTCTTCGAACACGAACATCAGGTGGCGGATGGTCTCCCCCAGCGGCGGATTCTGGTTTTCGATGAACTCCAGAATCTCGCGCCCCGCGTTCGAATCCAGGCGATTGATCATTTCGGCGACGGCGTTCACGCCGCCGTAGGATTCGCGGCTCAGCTCGCCCAGCGACTTGAGCTTGGCGCCGATCACGCTCGCGATCTTGTTGATGATCTCCGGCGAAATCTGGTCCAGGCTCGCCATGCGCAGCGTCACGTCCGAGCGCAGATCGGCGGGCAGCGATGACAGCAATCCCGCCGCCTGCGCCGGGTTCAGATGGGAAAGCACCAGCGCGATGGTCTGCGGATGCTCACTGTGAATGAACTTGGCGAGCTGCTGCGGGTCGGTTTTTTGCAGCGCGTCGAAGGAGACCGTCTCATTGTTCAGCGTCTTCATGAGCCGGTCGAAAATTTTGCGCGCCTGATCCGGGCCGAAGGCGTTGTTGAGCACCTTGCGCGCGTATTCGACGCCGCCCTTGATGACGTAATCGCGCGCCATCGACATCTGGTAGAACTCTTCGAGCACACCTTCGGACTCTTCCGGAGTGAGCATCTGCACGCGCGCGATCTCCGCGCTGATGGCCTGCACCTCGTCTTCGTCCAGCTCGCGAAACAGAGAGCTCGACGCCTCCGGGCCGATCATGATCATCAGGATGGCCGCTTTGCGGATGCCCGGCAGGGCGTCGGCTTCGCGTTCGCCGACCCTAACCATTCAGCCACGTCCTGACGACGTGCGCCATGTTGGCCGCCTCGGTTTTCGATTCGGTGGCGATGTGCTTGGTAAGCACTTCGGCTTTCTTGGTCTTGACCACCGGGATCTTGAGCGCCATCAACTGCTCCACTTCCTGGCGCGCTTTTTCGGCCGCCTGGTTGGCGAGCCTGGCCTCAATCTGTTTGGTCAGCTCTTCCGTCGTGGGCGAGGCCGGCGCTGCCAGCGCGGGCGTCTGTTCCACGCTCACCCTTCCGCGCGAACCGCGCCTCCGGATGGCGACGAAGCCGACGATCAGCGCGAGCATCGCCGCTGCGCCGATCCCCGCGATCACCATTCCGTTCTTTTTCATAAGCGCCTGCATCCATGGGGGCATCGCCGCCGCGGGTTCCGCCGCGGCCGGTTTTTCGATCACCGCCGGCTCGGCCTGGAGCGTCGCTTCGAACGGGAAAGCCTCCACCACGATCTGATCCCCGCGATTGGCGTCAAGCCCGGCCGCGGCCGTCACCAGGTCCTTGATCACCTTCAGCTTTTCGGCCGAAGGCGCTTCCACCATGCGCTTCTGCCCCTCGAATCGAACCGTATGATCCACCAGAATCGATAACGAAATCCTTTTGATCGATCCCTGCGGGATTTTTGTGTGTTTCACCGTCCGGCTGGTCTGGTAACTGATGTTTTCGGTGTGCCGCTGATAATTGCTCGATCCGGTGACCGGCTTCGATGCGGGCCGCGGCAGATTCGACCCGGTTCCCGGAATGCCCGATGCCGCCTGTACCGCAGGACCGTCATCGCTCCGCTGGGAAGTGGTCATCACGGACTTGGTGGGATCGTAAAGCTCTTCGCTCTGCTCGCCGCTGGTGAGATCGACGTCGGCTGAGACCCCCGCGCGAAAATGCTCCGCGCCGAGCAGCGGCTCAAGCGTCGCGGCAATCTTGCTCTGCACGTCCTTTTCGACGCTTTTTCGATAGTCGAGCGCCGCTTCGCTCGAATCCTCGTCGCCCGCGCCCGCCGTGCGCGGCCGGTTCAACAGATTGCCCACGGTATCGACCAGCGAAACCTGGTCCGGCGTAAGCCCCGGCACCGCGCTCGCGGTCAACTGGCAGATCGCCGCGATGTTTTGCGGAGAAAGCGCGGCCTGGTGCCGCAGTTGCACCAGAATGCTGGCTTTAGCGGGCTGGCGCTGCTCCGTGTATAAGGAATCCTTGGCGAAGGTCAGGTGCACCCGCGCCATCGCGACTTCGCGAATCGACATGATGGAGCGTTCGAGCTCGCCTTCAATTGCGCGATGATAGTTCACCTGCTCGGCGAATTCGCTTTCGCCGAAATTGGTTTTATCGAATAGCTCGAATCCGATGCGCCCCGATTTCGGCAGCCCCGCCGACGCCATCTCGATGCGCAGCTCGGCGACTCTCGCCGAAGGAACCAGCACCGTGGTTCCATTGTCGGCGAGCCGGTATTCGACCGCTGACTCGCGCAATTTCGCCAGCAGCGGACCCGCGTCCTCCGCCGCGACTCCGGAAAACAGCGGCTTGAAATCGCGCTCCTGGTTCCAGTGCACCACGGCGGAAATTCCGCCCCCGATCGCGACAACCGCCGCCACGATCCACACGCGTTGCGCCAGCGTAAGCTTCTTGAGGAGCTGGGTGATCTGGTTCATTCACGCTCAAATCTGCATCTGCATCACCTGGTTGTAGGCGGTGACGATCTTGTTGCGCATCTGCATGAACAACTGGAAGGAAAGCTCGGCCTGCTGGGTGTTGATGGCCACCTTGTGCAGCTCCTCGCCTTCGCCCGAAAGAAATTTGTTGACGCTCGCCTGCGCGTTCTGCTGAAAGCTTTCGACTTTGGCGACCGCGTCGGCGAACGCGGATTGAAACGCGCCTCCCGATGCCGTTGTCTGCGGCGCGGCTGAAGGCATCGCGATCTGCGGAATCGATAAATGCGCGGGAAGAATGGGAGCTGTCATATTACGACCTCATAATGTCGATGGATCGCGAAATCATGTCTTTAACCGAAGAGATCGCGGCCACATTTGCGGCATAAGACCGCTGCGAATTCAACAGATCCACCATGTCTTCGGCTGGGCTGATATTCGGGAATGCCACATATCCGTTCGCGTCCGCGTCGGGATGCCCGGGCATGTAGCGCTTGATGGGATCGCGCGTGTCGGTAACCACGTCGCTCACCGCTACGCCGGTTCCTACTTCGTTCTGAAAAACCGCCGAAAACGGGGAAGATTGCTCCTCGCTTGTGAATACGACGTCTTGCCGGCGATACGGGCCGCCTTCCGGAGTGCGTGTGGTTTCGGAATTGGCGATGTTCTGGACCAGCAGTTCCGCGCGAGTGCGTTCGGCGGCCATCCCGGATGCGCTGACTTCGATCGATCCGAACAGGCTCATGAGGAAGTGCCTCCCTGAATCGCTTCCTGTACCGTTTTCAGCTGATCCTTCACCAAAACGGAAGCCAGATTGAAACGCATCTGATTTTCAGCAAGAAGCCGCGCCTCGCGGTCGATATTGACATTGTTGCCGTCGGGCTTTTCCACTAGGCCGTCGGGCTGGATGGTCTGAGGCAATTCGCCCTGCGTCAGCGTAGCGAATTCGAATTGAAAATCAATATCTTGCGTCTTATAGCCGGGTGTATCGGCATTGGCGATGTTGGAAGCGACGAGTTTTTGGCGGGCGCTGAGCAGATCCATGTAGCGCTCGAGATCGGAAGTCACTCCGTTGAGCATGACGCGAGAAGGGTTGCAAGTAACGTTCCACGCGGCGGGAACTAGGAAGTGGGAAGTAGGCGGTAGGGGTCGACCTACTTCCCGCGATGCACTCCCCACTACCGGTCAGAATTTGACTTTCGGCGCCTGCTTTGCCGCCTCGTCGGCTTTGAAATACGCGTCCTCGCGCTCGAAGCCGAACATGCTTGCGGCGATATTCTTGGGGAACAGGGCGATATCGGTGTTGTATTTCTGCACCGTCTCGTTATATTTCCGGCGTTCGACGTTGATCCGGTTTTCCGTGCCCGCAAGCTCATCTTGCAGGCGCAGGAAATTCTCGTTGGCTTTGATGTTGGGATAATTCTCGACCACCACCATCAGGCGGCCGAGCGCGCCGTCGAGCTGCTGGTTGGCCTGAATGCGCTCCTGCGGCGTTTTCGCGCCTATCATCGCCGCGCGCGCCTCGGTCACCTCGCCGACTACTTTTTCCTCATGCGCGGCCGATCCTTTCACCGTCTCGACCAGGTTCGGAATCAGGTCGAGCCGGCGT